>NZ_JBIAGC010000003.1:0-276281 GCF_042869595.1 Streptomyces sp. NPDC006879 | reverse complement strand
GAATACGCCCAGTATGGGGACGCCCCTCCGCCTTGCGATGCACCGCATCTGACGCCGTGCGCTGATCCACCGGGGATTACGGGACAGCCCTTAGGTCACCCGGACACCCTTGGGCCCCAGCACAAATGATCACGCCACTCTTTCGAGTGCAAATAATCGAACTCAGATGCACATATTGGATGGCGCGTTCGAATCACATCGCCCTATCCGGAGGGTGCCGCACCACGATGGCGTCCTCTTGCCCGGAAAACCGCATGTCCGCCCAATCCCATCCGACACCATGTCCTGCGGAACGCCGCTCACGCGAGAGCACTCACGCGATGCAAGGGACACCGGATGAGACTGACCGACATATCGCTGGAATGGCTGCTGCCCGGCAGCCTGCTGATCCTGGGCGTCCTAGCGGCTGTGGCGGTTCTCGCGCGCGGAAAGCGCGACGGGGAGAAGGGCGCCGCTGAGGACAGTTGGGAGCGGAGCGAGGAGCGACGCCGGCGCAAGGAAGCCGTCTACGGAACCGCTTCGTACCTGCTGCTGTTCTGCTGCGCGGCGGTCGCCGCGGCACTCTCCTTCCACGGCCTGGTCGGCTTCGGGCGACAGAACCTCAACCTCACCGGCGGCTGGGAGTACCTGGTCCCCTTCGGCCTGGACGGGGCAGCCATGTTCTGCTCTGTCCTGGCGGTGCGGGAGGCCAGCCACGGTGACGCCGCGCTGGGTTCGCGACTGCTGGTGTGGACGTTCGCGGGCGCCGCCGCCTGGTTCAACTGGGTCCACGCCCCGCGGGGTCTGGGGCACGCCGGCGCTCCGCAGTTCTTCGCCGGCATGTCCCTCTCGGCAGCCGTGCTCTTCGACCGGGCGCTCAAGCAGACGCGCCGAGCCGCGCTACGCGAGCAGGGACTGGTTCCCCGGCCCTTGCCGCAGATCCGCATCGTTCGCTGGCTGCGGGCGCCTCGGGAGACCTTCGGCGCTTGGTCGTTGATGCTGCTCGAAGGCGTCAGAACTCTGGACGAAGCCGTCGAGGAAGTCCGCGAGGACAAGCGGGAGAAGGAACAGGCCCGTATCCGCCGCCGCGAGCAACAGAAGCGGGAGAGGGCCCACATCCGCGCCATCAGCCGCCAGCACCGTGCTTTCGGACGGGCCCGCGGAGGGCGTCAGCTGGAAGCCGCCGGCATCACCCCCGGAACGGGCTCCGCGGTCGGCGCGGAGCCCGCCATAGCGGAGCCGGAACAACTGCCCCTGCGCAGCCGGCACTCCCTCCAGGCCATCGGTCCCACTGATGGGCTGCGGACCGTGGACCTCACGGCCGAAGACGACACCCAGACCATTCCGCGGCTGGACTCCTTGGAGCGCAAACTGAAGGATCTTGAGCAGCAGTTCGGCTGAACCTGGTGGGCCCCCGGGCTACCGGGACGCACGGGGGTCGCTCAAAGCGACCCCCCGTCGACGTCCAACTCGAACCACACCACCTTCCCTGCCGGGTGCACATGGACTCCCCAGGCGTCGGCGAGCGCTTGCACCAGCACCAGCCCCCTGCCGTGCGTACCGTCGTCGGCGTGCGGTACGCGGATGCGGGGGTGCCGGGTGGTGAAGTCCTTGACCTCCACCCTCAGTCGGGAGGCGGCGACGGTCGCCGTGACCTCAGCCCCCTCCTTGGTGTGCACCAGGGCATTGGTGACGAGCTCGCTGGTGAGCAGCTCCGCTGTGTCGGCGTGGTCACGGCGCCCCTCGGCCGTCCAGTGCACGAGCAAGTCCCGTAAGGACCGGCGCACGTCGGTGACCACCGCCAGATCCGACCTCGACAGTCTTCGGCGCATCTGGATCTCCTCGGCAGGCTCGCGCGCAGCGGGCCGGCCCCTTCTCGGTTGCTTTCCGGTCGTAACCCCCACCTGCACGGCCGCCCTCCCCTTTCTCGCCTCGCATCGAACTGGTCTACGGGATGCATGCCCGCCAGGGACGGGGGCACTCCTGAACGTGACGGACCAGGCACGTCCGCTTATCGGCCTGGCATATTTCGCAGATTCGTCCGGGACAACTGGCGCATCCGCCCCACCCGATCGCCCAAGACGACCTCGCTGGCGGAAAGAGCGAACCCGTTCACCATTGCAGCGCTCGCCCTGTGCGTACCGGAGAGGGCGTTGGGGTCGGCTTCCACGTCCACCAGGGCAGGTCCTAGGTGCCGAAGGGCCTCCCGCGAAGGACCTCGGGGTCGGTTTCGACTTCTTCACCCGATCCCGCAGTACCCCGCCGCCCGGGCAACGGCCGCGAAATCCGGATTCCTGTAGGTGACCACCGTAGAAGGGCAGGCCCGCAACGAGCACCGCCCACTTCCCCAATAGGAAGGAAGAATTACTGAACGCACCCACTGCGACCGGAAGTTCGCACTACTCGGCTGTCTGGGAGTTGCGTCAGCAGGGAAAGGGCCGCCCTCCCGACGCGGAAATCACCTGACGGTCAGGATCGGCGCCCTTGCCCATGATCGCCTGGTGCGGCGCGTTGACCTTGGACCACCGGCGACCGACTAGTAGGGTCGGGGACTGGCGCGGTGGCTTCCGCTCCGTTTCCAGCCCCCGACCCTACTAGCTAAGGCCTGTCCCGCAGTATCCGGCGGGCGCGCGAGGACGACTACGGCGCCTCGCCGCGTTGTCGGATGGCCCGAACACACCCGCTACGAGGTCGCCCCTCCGCCGTGCCCATCAGCACGCGGCCGGCGCCCGCAAGAAGAAGCCACATGTCCCGAAAAAAGGACGACGCCCCGGCACCACCGCCCCGACGAAGGACTCGGACGGTCTCGGGGCGGCCTGACCTGCAAGATTCACCTCGCGGGCGAAGGCGGCTGCCGACCGATGGCCTTCCTGGTCACGCCCGGCCAGTGGGGCGACGCGTCGCAGATGATCGAGGTCCTCGAACGGATCCGCGTTCCCCGCCCCCAAGGCGGTCGCCCCCGCACTCGGCCGGACCACTTGGGCGGAGACAAGGCATAGAGCTCACGCTGCAATCGGCTCTACCTGCGAAGACGCCAGATCAAACACACCATCCCCGATCCGAAGGACCAACGGGCCAACCGCAAACACCGCGGCAGCGGGGGCGGCCGGCCCACCGGCTTCGACAGAGAGATCTACAAACGCCGCAACGAAGTCGAGCGGACGATCAACCGGCTCAAGAACTCCCGGGCCGTCGCCACCCGCTACGACAAGAGGGCCTACGTCTTCTGCGGCACCGTCACCACCGCGGCTATCCGGCTATGGCTCCGGGGCTGAGCCGGTCTGCAGCCTCAGTCCCCGAGGAACCACAGGTACAGGCCCTGTCCGTCGAGAACTACCTGCCCCAGCTCGATCAACTCGCGCGCGAACTCATTACTCAGCACTCCTGCAGGCAGCCGCGGCACTTCCTCCAACAGGGTCGACACCTGCCGGTGGTTGAAAGCGGTGTCCGCGTACGGCAGCAGGTGTCCCAGCATTGGAAACACTGACTGATCAAGACCAGCCAGCTCAGGACCCCAGACCACAACGTGCTTCGCGCGGGCCTCGATCGTGCGGTTCTCGCCTCGGATCTGGAGGTTAATCACGGTCAGACCCTATGGCCTCGTGATCCGCCGGACAGCCCTTAAGCCTCCCAGACGGCCGCCGCGCTCCGGTCGTCGGCATAGCCCTTGACCCGCATCTGAGTGTCCGCGAGGAAGGCGGCAAGACCGGGCGGCCCTCCCGGCGAGCCCCATGCGCCCGCCAGCGCCTGCGGCAACAGGGGCTCCCCGCGGAACGGCGCGGCGAGTCCTTCGCTGCACAACAGCAGGGTGTCGCCGGGGCGTGCCATGGTGGCCCGGAAACGGAAGGGTTCCTCGGCCGGCCCACCGGCGGCGCCCTCCACCTGCTCCGGCTCCGGCAGGCTCACGCCGGCCGCCCCAGCGGGCGGAAGCGGTTCGAGGTCCTGCCAGGAGCCTGCCCGTAGGCGGAACAGCCCGCCGGCTCCGACGCCGAAGAAGACCCGGGTGCGGCACCTGGGGTCGGCAGGCAGCAAGAGGCAGCGCAACGCGGCGGTGTACTCGTCCCCTTCGAGCCCGAGCTCGGCGGCCCGGGCACGCAGCCGGCCCAGTCCCCGGCCGGTGAGACGGTTCAGGCCGGATTTCAGATCTGCCTGTCGCCCGGCCCTGATGTCCTCGGCCAACCGCACCCGGCTGCGGCCCACCGCTCCCGCGATCCAACGGCAGGCGTCCGCCCCTGCAAGCTGCGCGGCGCCGGCCGCGCGGGTACCGGTCGCCACGGCGACCAGCACGAAGGCGTCCTCGCCGGCGCCGAAGCGGGCGATGAGCATCCGGTCCCGACGGGGCTGGCCGCGGTAGCGGGCCGAATCACCGCGCACCGAGGCCGCCCGGAGCGTGTAGGAGCCGTAGCGCGCTCCGTCCAGCACCGTGTCGGGCACCAGGTCGCCGACGGCGTCCGGCTCGGCGGGCGGCAACGCCACGGGTTCCTCCTCGTAGGTGGGCGGCCGGTCACCCACATGGCGGACGCCTGGGCGGTCAGCAGCGTTGACGCCGTCGGATTGCGGCTCGGTTCCTGCCGCGCTCCGAGCGGGAGGGGCCTTCCGGGCTGCGGTTTCGCGGGAGGCAGTGGTGTGCGGCGCGCGCTCGCCGTCCTGCTCGGCAGCCCGCTCCGCGACCCTCGGGTCGGTGGCATCCGGTGGGCGGGGCGTGCGCCGCCGCATGGGCAGCGCCCCCACGGCTCCCGCCGGGTCCGCCGGCAGGGCTTGCGACTCCGGTGGCTCGGGGCTGCCCTCCGGCGGAGCCTGCGGCGCGGGTAGCCGGGCCGGCGAGGACGCTGCTGGCCCGGGGGCTACGGGTGGCTCCCAGGGCCGCCGCAACGGAAGGTCCGCCACGGTCGGCGTCCTCGGCACCGCCCCACCGCGAGGGCCGGGCGGGGTTTCACAGGAGCCGTCTTGAGGCCCTTCGGGTGTGGTGCGGGCCGCGTCCGGAGCCAGCGCCTCGGAGGCCGACTGGAAGCGGTCGTCGAGGGACTCGCCCGCCGAGGCGGGCGCATCGGGAGGATCGCCCTCGTACAGCCGGTTCCACCAGTCATCCGCCTGCTGACTCATTCCCCCATCATCGCCGCCCGGGCGGTGCAGGAGCGGGGCAACGGGAAAATCCCCGCCCGAGAGCGAGGCGCGGACACCTCACCGCGCGCCCGTTCGGCCGACTGTGGAAGACCGCATGCCTCGCGGCATCCTCCCCACGGGAAATAGCCCCCACGGCCCTGCCGACGGGTGTCTTGGGGGCGAGGGTGGCCGCTCTCGGCGGGCTCGACCGTATCGGGCGCATCACCTCTCCCAGGTGAATGGTGACCAATCATCACTTTGATGGCATAAGGAGCCTCCCCCCGGGCACCTGGCCCACGGCTTCGGCCTCGGGACCGCACAGCCTTGGCGGAGACCGGGGTGGTGCGGCGATGATGTTCCCGGGCGGTTTCGCGCCGTGGCCGTTCTCCGCCACGGACCGCGAACGGGGAGAGCCGCCGAAGGAACGGCTTGAGGGGCGGGTGGACAGGGGTGTTGGGTGTCATTGGTCTGGACGAGGCGCAGGAGTCGGCGTACCGGTTGTTGGTCGCGCTCGGCGCCGCCGAGGTACCCGATCTCGCCCACCGGCTGACCCTGCCGGCAGACCGTACCGAGCGGGCGCTTCGGCATCTGGAACGACAGGGGCTGGCCGCCCAGTCCTCGTCCCGACCCGGCCGGTGGGTGGCGGCGCCGCCCGGCGTGGCGCTGGGTGCCCTCCTGACCCAGCAGCGCCACGAGCTGGAGCAGGCCGAGCTCGCGGCGGCCATGCTGGCCCAGGAGTACCGGGTGGAGGCTGCGGAGCCGGCTGTGCACGACCTGGTCGAGGTGGTGACCGGGGCGAGCGCGATCGCCCACCGCTTCGTACAGCTCCAGCTGGGGGCGGCGGAGGAGGTGTGCGCACTGGTCACCGCGCAGCCCATGGTGGTGGCCAGTGCCGACAACGAGGCCGAGGAAGCCGCTGCCGGGCGCGGAGTGGACTTCCGGGTGGTGATCGAACGAGAGGTCCTCTCGCTGCCTTCGGGGGTGTGTGAAGCGCAGGTCGCCCTCGGTCGGGGCGAGCAGGTTCGGGTGATGGAACGGGTCCCGACGAAGCTGGTGATCGCCGACCGTAGCCTGGCCCTGGTACCGCTCACGGCCGAGGGTGTCGAGCCCACGGCGCTGGTGGTGCACACCAGCGGCTTGTTGCAGTCCCTGTTGGGGCTATTCGAAGCGGTGTGGCGAGAGGCGTTGCCCTTGCGGCTGGCCGGTTCCGGCACGGTGGCCCAGGATCTGGCCGGTCCCGACGAAACGGACCTGGAAGTGCTCTCGCTCCTGCTGGCCGGCCTCACTGACGCCAGCGTGGCCAAACAGCTCGATCTGGGCCTCCGCACCGTCCAGCGCCGCGTGAAGGGCCTCATGGAACTCACCGGGGTGACCACCCGCCTGCAGTTGGGGTGGCAGGCCTACGAGCGGGGCTGGGTGGCGCGGGAACGCCGGACCTGACGGGCTGCGACTTGGCGCCGGCTCCGGCACCCTGGGCAGATGGAAGTGCCCGAGCTCCTGCTGATCGGAGGGGTGCTGTCGTTGGGCCTGCTCGGAGTACTCGCCCCGGGCGTGCCGGGCACCTGGCTGATCTGGGCAGCGCTGCTGTGGTGGTCGATGCACGTGCGCACCGGCCTGGCCTGGGGGGTGCTCGCGGCCGGCACCGTCTTGCTGTGTTGCGTCCAGGTCGTGAAGTGGCAACTGCCACCCCGCCGCGTTCGGGGTCTGGGCGTCCCCCCGCGGACCGCCGCCTTCGCGGGCGGCGGGGCGCTGCTGGGCTTCGTCCTGTTTCCGGTGGTCGGCGCGGTTCCGGGCTTCGTGGCCGGCATCTACGGCAGCGAGCGCCTGCGACTGGGCGGCCACGGAGCGGCAGTCGCCTCCACCCGGGAGGTGATGCGCGCCGTGGGCACCAGTGTCCTGGTGGAACTCTTCGCCTGTCTGCTGATCGTGGGTGCCTGGCTGGGGGCCGTGATCGCCCAGCCCTGAGCCGGCGCCGACAGCCGGCTGGGACCGCGCGGGCGGCTGCCGCACAGCGGCACTCGCCCGCGTCGTCCCGGGGGCCGGCACCTTGGCGGGACGGCCCTCGCCTACAAGGGCCGTCCCGCGAGACCCGATGGATCAGCGTGCGGCATCAGACGCGGTGCACCGCAAAGCGGAGGTCTACCCTCCATCCCGGGTGTGTTCGGGCGATCCGACAACGCTGCGAGGCGCTGTAGCTGTCGTCGCGCGCCCACCAGGTGTTGCGGGACGCCTCACCGCGGCGCCAGGTCCTCGATCGGGCGCGCGAGAGTGCGCACCGGGCGGGGGTGGAGTCAGGCTTGCCCCCATGAGGGCATTCGAGGGCTTCACCGAGACCGAGCGCGCGTATCTGACGTCCCAGCCCCTGGGGCGGCTGGCCACCGCAGACCCCCAAGGCCGTCCACGGGTTCTTTCGACAACGCGGCGAGCGTGCGTGCCAGGCGCCGCGGGGCAGGCGGGACTCTCGCAACACGCCCTTTAGGCCGGGGCGCGGCGCAGCGGCTGGCGGGCGGATCAGACGGTGACCGGCACGGCGCGGACCAGTTCGGCCACCGAGTCCAGCATGGTGGACACCTGCTCGGCCACGGCCTCGTCGGCGAGGAACGAGCCGTCCGGGCCGAGGCGGTCGGCGATGCCCGGCAGGGACATCGCGGGCTCCGCTGCCACCAGGCCGAGCCGGCGCAGGACGGGCCGCAGCATCTCGATGGCGGGTGCGCCTCCGGTGGGACCCGAGCTGTAGCTGACCAGACCGACCGGCTTGTCCTTCCACTCCGCGTACAGGTGGTCCAGGGCGTTCTTCAGCGGCGCGGTGAAGCCGGCGTTGTACATCGGCATGACGAAGACGAAGGCGTCGGCCGAACCGGCGAGGGCGCTCCACTCCAAGGTCTTGGGCTGCACGTAGCGTCCAGCGGAGGGGAGTTCGGGTTCGTCCAGGAAGGGCAGGGCCAGTTCCGCGAGGTCCACCGGGACCACCTCGAATCCGTCGTGCCGCTCAGCGGCTTGGGCCATCCACCGGGCGAGCGGGCGGCCCGCGGAGACGGAGCGGGTGCTGGCGGAGATCACAAGCAGGCGGGACATGGCGGGGAGCCTCCAGGGCCGGGAAGGTCTAGTTGACGTGTCACCAAATTAACCCCATGGCTATATGACGTGTCAACGGGTTAGGTGACATATCAATCACTACCTTCTAGAGTGACCGCCATGACCACGGAGCCCCGCTGGCTGAGCGACCCGGAACAACGTGCCTGGCGCACCTTCCGCCGTATGTTCCCCCTGCTCAACGCGGAGATCGCACGGGACCTGGGACAGGACAGTGGGCTCTCCGAGGCGGACTACGACGTGCTCTCGATGCTCAGTGAGACCCCGGACCTCCGCTTCCGGATCAGCGACCTGGCGGACCGGATGCGTTGGTCCCGCAGCCGCCTCTCCCACCAGCTCACCCGGATGCAGGCGCGCGGCCTGGTCCGGCGCGAGGAATGCCCGACGGACGGACGCGGTGCGCTGGTCGTCCTCACGGAGGAAGGCCTCGGCGTCATCGAGGAGGCCGCGCCCTTCCACGTGGAGTCCGTGCGCCGGCACCTCATCGACCTGCTGACCCCCGCGCAGCTACGCACCGTGGTGGAGATCGGAGAGGCGATCGCCACCCGCCTCGACGAGGGGCGTCCCGCCGACCAGGAAGAAGCCCCCGGATCCGATCGACCCACGCCTACGGCCGCATCGGCAACGAACCCTCCAAGGTGAGCAACCGGCGCTTGCGGTCCAAACCAGCCGCATAACCGGTCAATCCCCCGTCCGCACCGAGGACCCGGTGGCAAGGGCGAACGATGAGCAGCGGGTTGGCCCCGATGGCTCCCCCAACAGCCCGAACGGCCGCTCGGGAAGCGCCGATCCGGGCAGCAACCTCCCCGTAGGTGACGGTCTCGCCGTAGGGCACGGTGTCCAACACCTCCCAGACGCGGCGACGGAACTCGGTTCCCGCCGGGCGCAGGTCGAGCTGGAACCGGGTGAGTTCACCGGCGAAGTAGGCGGTGAGCTGCCGCTGCGCCTCGGTGAAGAGGGCGGGCTCCGCAATCCACCCGCTCTGCACGCTTTGACCGCCCTTCTGGTCCGAGAGGGAAAGCGAGCTCAAGCCCGACTCGTCACCGGTGAGGAGGATCTCACCCAGCGGGCTGGCCATCGTCGCGTAGCGGACGGCAAGGACCTCACCGCCCTGGTCCAGCCGCCTCGTAGGCGGTGCGGTCGATACGGAGGGGGAGTTCGGGGTCATCATGCCTCAGGGTCCTTCCAGTGCCGGGAGGGCGGTCCACAGGTGGTGCTGGGCGTACGAGCGCCAAGGGCGCCAAGCCGGAACGTCGTTCTCGTCCCCGACAGCCACGTCGGGGTCGGCGAGCGCCCGCATCCGGATCAGTGCGGCGGTGCGGGCAGTCATACCGGGCAGCGTCCGCAGGGCTCTGGCCGCCTCCTCCCGGTCCGCCCCCGCATCGAGGCGGAGCGCGCCCTCGGTGAGGGCGCGGGCCAGGGCGGCCAGCTCGGGCCGGGGATGGTCGACGAGCACGGCGGGGGTCGGGAAGAGAAGGTTCAAGGAGCCGTCCGCGGCCTCCAGCGGGGTGCCGTAGGCCCGTACCAGGTCCCGCGCCCCAGCTGCACCGGCCAGCGCGCGCAGCGCGTACTCCTGCGGGTCGGCGCTGCCGGGCGAGCGCAGCCCGGGCCGGGCCGCGATCAGCGGAACCAGCCTCGGGTCCGTGCCCAGCCGCTCGGCCACGGCCTGCGGGTCGGCGTCGAGGTCGAACAGTCGACGCACTCGCTGCACCGCCATGGTCAGGTCCCTTAGGTCCCGTAGGTGCAGCCGAGCGTCCAGCCAGGGCCCGGCGGGGCCGTCGTCCCGGCCTGACCGCTCCGCCACGTGCAGGACTGCGGTGCCGTGGGCGAGCCGCAGGGTGCGCCGGTAGGTGCGGCCCCCGGGCCCGTCCGTCACCTCCTCCACCCCGGGCAGGCATTCGGCTGCCAGGAAGTCGAAGATCTCGCGGGCGGCGTACGGCGGCCGGTAGGCGAGCCGCAGCGGCAGACCGGTCTGGGCGGTGGGCCGCGCATCGCGTGCGGTCTGCCGCTCGCGGCGCAGCTCGCTCGGTGACCGCGCGTAGATCTGCCGCATGGTCTCGTTGAACTGCCGCACGCTGGAGAAACCGGCCGCGAAGGCGATGTCGGTGACCGGGAGCGCCGTGGTGTGCAGGAGCACTCTCGCGGTGTGGGCCCGCTGGGCACGTGCCAGGGCGATGGGTCCGGCGCCGAGTTCCGCGGTGAGCTGGCGCTGCACCTGCCGGGTGCTGTAGCCGAGCCGGCTGGCCAGTCCATGGACGCCTTCGCGGTCCACCACCCCGTCGCCGATCATGCGCATGGCACGTCCAACGGTGTCGGCGCGCACGTTCCATTCCGCGGAACCGGGAACGGCATCGGGGCGGCAGCGCCGGCAGGCCCGGAAGCCGTTCCCCTGCGCCGCCGCCGCGGTCGGGAAGAACCGGACGTTGCGCCGTTTGGGGGTGACCGCCGGGCAGCTCGGCCGACAGTAGATGCCAGTGGTGCGGACGGCGAAGAAGAACTCGCCGTCGAACCGTGCATCGCGGCTGCTCACCGCCTCGTAGCGGGTCTCTTCGTCCCGCGGTGCTTCATCCCTCACGCATCCAGTGTGCGTTGCCCCGCGCCGCGTCACTGGCGGGTTTCGGACACCGCGCTGCCCGCCGGCGAGTACGCGCGGCGGGTCCCAGGCACGGGTTCACCATGCGACACATCGGGTGCGAACCCGTGCCTGGGCCGGTCGGATCAGCGAGGGTCAGCGGCTGTGGCCGCCCCTCTTGGCTTCCCAGCGCGCCCGCCCCTCGGCGCTCTTGAGCCGCCAGTCCCGACGGATCTCCGCCCGCAGCCGGGCATCGGTCTTGGCGACGATCCGCTGGTTCTCGCGCAGCAGCTTGCGGTAGCTCTGCAACCGGCGCACGGGCAGTTCACCCGCCTCGATGGCCCGGAGCACCTCACAGCCGGGCTCCGATTCGTGCGCGCAGTCGTGGAAACGGCACCCGGTGGCGATCTCCTCGATCTCGGAGAAGGCCTGACCGACGCCGGTTGCGGCATCCCAGAGCCCGACTCCCCGCAGTCCGGGGGTGTCGATGAGGACCCCACCGCCTGGCAGGGCGAGCAGGTTGCGGGTGGTGGTGGTGTGACGGCCCTTGCCGTCCACCTCGCGGATGGTCTGCACGTCCATCACCTCCGCGCCGAGCAGGCCGTTGGCGAGGGTGGACTTGCCCGTTCCGGACACGCCGAGGAGCACGCTGGTGCCACTGCTGAGCGTGGCGCGCAGGACGTCGAGCCCGTCTCCGGTGCGCGAACTGACCGGCAACACCAGCACACCCGGCGCGGCCGTCTCCACGTCCTGCACGAGGTAGGACAGGGCCACCGGATCAGGCACCAGATCGGCCTTGGTCAGTACCACCAACGGCTGGGCACCGGACTCCCAGGCCAGCGCGAGGAAACGTTCGATGCGGCCGAGATCGAGCTCGGCGGCGAGTGAGACCGCGATCACGGCGTAGTCAACGTTGGCCGCGAGGATCTGACCTTCGGAACGCTGGGAGGACGTAGCGCGCACGATGGCCGTGCGACGCGTCAAACAGGCCTGCACGTAGCGCGGTTCGCCGCCGGTTTCGAGCGCGGCCCAGTCACCGGTGCAGATGACCCGCAGCGGATCGTTCGGAGTGACCAGGGCCGTGTCCGCGCGGACCAGGCCGTCGGCGGTGACGAGGTCGCACCGCCCGCGGTCGACCCGCACCACCCTGCCGGGCACGAGGCCCTGAGCGGCGTACGGGGCGAACGCGGCGGCCCACCGCTGATCCCAGCCGTAGGCCGCGAGGGGATGCACCCGACCAGAGGCGTGGTCGGGGGTGGAGGTGTTGCGGGAGGATGATGCGGAACCCGAGGAAGACAAGGGGAGCCCTTCGAAGGGTGGTCCCGGCGGCGCGCTCGGAGGTCGGCGCGCGAAAGCGCTTGGCCAGTCAGCCGGAGACCACGCAGGTGTGGTTGATGATCTGAAGTCGGGCGTCAGCCCTCACCGTGACAGTCATCGAAGTACACCTCCGCTCACATGCGTTCTCATCCGCAGCCGCACCGGTTCCGGGCGGCTGCGGAGCACTCTATCCGGGCCCGCGGTCCCATCGCCAACCCTTTTTCCGCCGGCCCTGCCAGGCCGGCACGGAGCCGGCGCCGACCGGGACGACGCCCGGTGCGCACGCCTCCTACGCTGGGGAGCGTGTACACCGAGCGGAGGTCCCAGATCCTGGCCGGCGCCGTGATCTGGCGCCACACCCCGGCGGCCGGTTCGGCAACCGCCGTGCTGCCGGACGGGTGCATGGACCTGCTCTGGGCCGGGGGCCGGCTTCTGGTGGCTGGCCCCGACACCCGGGCGCATCCGGCCGGCGAGGTCGGCGGCAGTTCGTTCACCGGGGTGCGCTTCGCTCCGGGCACCGCTCCCCGGCTCCTGGGCGTCCCCGCGGTCGAGCTGCGGGACCGGCGCGTGGAACTGGGCGCCCTGTGGCCCGACAAGGCGGTACGGGCCTGGGAACAGCGGGTGGAAGCCGCGCCCGACCCCGCCGCTGTTCTGGAAGCCCTCGCTGCCCAGCGGGCCGCAAGCTCTGCGTGCCCCGACCCGCTGGCGGCACAGGTGGTGCGGTGCCTGAAGGCCGGCTACTCGGTGGCCGCCACCGCCCACCGGCTCGATGTGGGCGAGCGGTCACTACACCGACGTTCCCTGGCGGCGTTCGGGTACGGACCCAAGACGCTCGCACGCGTGCTGCGGCTGGAGCGGGCGCTGGCCCTGGCGGCGAGCGGCGTCCCGGACGTCGAGGTGGCCTTGGCCGTGGGTTGTGCCGACCAGGCGCATCTGGCCCGGGAGATGCGTGCCCTGGCCGGAATGACCCTGGGCGCCTGGCGCGCCGGTCTTCAGCCGGCGCCTTCCACGCCGCCCTCCAACGGGCCGGTAGCGCTCGCGCCGGCGGACTCCAGGGGTGCGAAGAGCGAGACTCCGTTGCCGTCCGGGTCCCGGACCACGGCGTAGCGCTGCCCCCAGAAGGCGTCCCAGGGCCGCAGGTGCCCCTGGTAGCCGGCTTCGGTCAGCGCGTGGTATCGGGCGTCGACGGCTTCCGGCTTCCCGCAGTGGAAGGCGAGTTCGACCCGGTTGCCGCCGCTGGGGCGGGTCCAGTGCGGGTCGAAGGAACGGACGGTGTCCTCGGTGTCGAAGGCCAGTCGCAGGCCACCGGGCAGGGTGGTCTCCACATGGGGCTGGTCGTCACCCGCGGGGAGTTCCAGGCCGAGAGCGCGGTAGAAGGCCAAGGAGGCCGCCATGTCGGATACAACGACGCCGACGAGGTCGAGGCGGGGCGTTGCTTGATCGGGCTGCGCAGATGTCATGGGCCCACGTTAGGAGCGCCGCCCCCACCTCGTCTTGAAGGAATCGGACATCC
The DNA here is from genome assembly GCF_042869595.1 of Streptomyces sp. NPDC006879. Lineage (NCBI taxonomy): Bacteria > Bacillati > Actinomycetota > Actinomycetes > Kitasatosporales > Streptomycetaceae > Streptomyces > Streptomyces sp. NPDC006879. Next base: position 262,704 of record NZ_JBIAGC010000003.1, on the reverse strand, counting down.
GTGCGCGGTGTCGCCCCTCACTGTGGGTGCTTCTCCTTGCGCAGCCGAGCCGTGTAGTCCTCCGGGGGCAGGAACTTCGACCATCGCTCGGGGAACTCCGAGGGCATCTCGATGTCGTCCTCGTCGTCCTCCGACTCGCCCTCGCCCAGGGTCTGCCAGGCGGCGGCTCGGGCCACCAGTTCGGCTGCCTGCTCGGCCTTCACGCGCTCGCTGGCAGCGCGTGCGCTGGCCGTCTCCAGCGAGGGCCACACCCGGTCGATGGCGGCGTTGACGGCCGCGCCGACCAGCACGGCGAAGGCGGAGATGCCGATCCACAACAGCACCGCCACGGGGGCGGCCAACGAACCGTAGATGGTCGGCCCCTCCACGGTGTTGGCGAGATAGATGCGTAGGAGGAAACTCCCCAACACCCACATGGCCAGTGCCACCAGGGCTCCGGGCACGTCTTCGATCCAGGGCGAGCGCACCGGAACCGACACGTGGTAGAGCGTGGTGAGGAAGGCGACGCAGAGCAGTGTGACGGTTGGCCAGTACAGCACCGCGATCAGTTCCGTACCCCAGGGCACGAGCCGCACCACCGCGTCGGGGCCCACCACCATCAGCGGCAACACCACCGCGCCGATCACCAGGGCGACGACGTAGAGGAGGAAGGCGAGCAGCCGGGTCTTGACGATGCCGCGCTGTCCGTCGAGCCCGTACATCACGGTGATGGTGTCGATGAAGACGTTGACGGCCCGGGATCCGGACCACAGCGCGAAGGCGAATCCGAGGGAGATGATGTCCGGCCTGCCCCGGCTGGTGACGTCGTCGAGGAGCGGTTTGGCGATGTCGTTGACGCCTCGGTCGGACAGTACGGTGCCGGACGCGCCCAGGATGTTCTCCTCGATGCTGGCCACCGTGGCGGTGTCGGTCCAGCCGTCCACGTAGCCGAGCAGGCCGATCAGGCCGAGGAAGAGGGGGGGCAGCGAGAGCAGGGTGAAGAAGGCCGCCTCCGCGGCGAGCCCGAGGATGCGGTACTCGATGCAGGAGTTGACGGTGTCCTTGAGCAGCAGCCACGCCATCTTGCGTTTGGACACGTTGCGGTAGAGGGCACGGGCCCGGTGGAGCCGCCCGGGTGAGCGCTCGGGTGTTTCATTTGCAGGCTGCACCTCCTTACCGTATCGGCATGGCGACCACCACCCACACCGTCACCAACCAGGCACCTCCCCTGGTCGGACATGACATCTACGGCACCGACCAGGCCCTCGTGGAGGGCGTGGAGCGGCATCTGGCCCCCGGGCTCCTCGCCGGAGCGCACCGGGAACTCGGCGAGCTGGGACGCTACGCGGGGTCCGCGCAGGCCCAGGAGTGGGCGGCCTCGGCCAACGAGAATCCGCCCAGACTGCGTACCCACGATCGCTATGGCGACCGGATCGACGAGGTGGAGTTCCATCCTTCCTGGCACCGTCTGCTGGGTCATTCCGTGGGTGCCGGGCTGACTGCGGCGTGGGGTCGGGAGGGCGGCCAGCTTGTGCGTGCGGCAGGGTTCTTCATCGCCTCCCAGGGGGAAGCGGGGCACGGATGTCCGATCTCGATGACGCATGCCGCGGTCCCGGCGCTACGCGCCGAGCCGGACCTGGCGGCCGTGTGGGAGCCGCTGCTGACCTCCCGGATCTACCAGAAGGAACTCCGTTGCCCGGCCCAGAAGCCGGGCGCGCTGCTCGGCATGGCGATGACGGAGAAGCAGGGCGGCAGCGACGTCCGGGCGAACACGACCAGCGCGGCGCCCCTGGACGCCACCGGCGAGTACCTGCTGACGGGGCACAAGTGGTTCTGCTCGGCGCCGATGAGCGATGGATTCCTCGTCCTGGCCCAGGCCCCGCAGGGGTTGTCCTGCTTCCTGGTACCACGGGTGTTGCCGGACGGGTCCCGCAACGCCTTCGCACTACAGCGGCTGAAGGACAAACTGGGAAACCGTTCCAACGCCTCGGCCGAGGTCGAGTTCGACGGTACCTGGGCGCACCGGGTGGGCGAGGAGGGTGCGGGGGTGCGGACCATCATCGAGATGGTCGCCGCGACCCGGCTGGACTGCGTGATCGGCTCGGCGGCGCTGATGCGGCAGGCCCTGACCCAGGCGGTGCATCACACCGCGTACCGGGAGGCCTTCGGCGACAAGCTGATCGACAAGCCGCTGATGCGCAACGTACTGGCCGACCTCGCGATCGAGTCGGAGGCGGCGACCGCGCTCTGGCTGCGACTTGCGGCAGCCGCGGACGCCGATACGCAGGCGGAGCGCGCGCTGCTGCGGCTCTCGGTGCCGGTGGCGAAGTACTGGGTGACCCGCAGGTGCACGCCGATGGTGGCCGAGGCTCTGGAGTGCCTGGGCGGCAACGGGTACGTGGAGGAGTCCGGGATGCCGCGGTTGCTGCGGGAGTCGCCTTTGAACTCCATCTGGGAGGGCTCGGGCAACGTGCAGGCACTGGACGTGCTGCGGGTACTGCGCCGGGAACCGGAAGCGCTGAACGCCTTCTTGGTGGAGGTCGGCCGGGCCAGGGGCGGTGACCATCGGCTGGACGCGGCGATCAGGGACCTCCTCGGGGAGCTGGCGGACCTGGAGGGCATCGAGGCCCGCGCAAGACGGTTGGTGGAACGGATGGCCCTGGTGCTCCAGGGCTCCTTGCTGGTGCGATGGGCTCCGCCGGAGGTCGCGGACGCCTTCTGCGGTTCCCGACTGGGCGAAGACGGCGGGCTCGCCTTCGGGACGCTGCCGCACACCCTGGACCTGGCGGCGATCGTGGCGCGGGCCCGGGTGGGGCACGCGGCGTGAGCCCCACCGCCTGCGGCAAATGACGGGACCGGGTGGTGCCGCGCCGACTCGGCACCACCCGGTCCACACGCCCCGAGGAGGAGCTGCGCCGCCGCTCAGACGGCGTTAGGCATTACTTTCGGTCAGCTGACCGGTAGAGGACGAGAGTTGCACGGGGTTGCAACTCGGCACGGGGGAGGATGCGGTGAGCGGTATCACCGTCGACTTGGCGCGGTTGGCCGCCATGGACGCCACACAGGCGGCGCGGCTGCTCAAGGGAGTACGGGCCGCCGCCCTGTCCGGGCAACGGCCGCCGGCGGACCCGCGCCCGGAGATCGGCGAATCCTGGCGTCGGATGCTGCACCGCGGGGTGGACCCGGAACTGGATGCCCGGTCCCAGATGCTCAGTGCGCAGGAGACCGAGGCGCGGCGCCAGGCCTCGCCGCTGCGCGAAGTGCTGCCGGTGCTGCGCGAGGGGCTGCTGCCGACGCTGGACCAGGCGCTGCACATCATGGTGGTGGCGGACGCCGAGGGTCGTTTGTTGTGGCGGGAGGGGCACAGATCGATCCTGCGCAAGGCCGACCGGTTGGGTTTCGAGGTGGGAGCGGACTGGAACGAGGGCGTGGTCGGCACGAACGGGGTGGGGACCTCACTGGTGGCCCGCCGGCCGGTGCAGGTGTTCTCCGCGGAGCACTTCGTCAGCAGCCACCACGAGTGGACCTGTGCGGGCGCGCCGGTCACCGATCCGCGGGACGGTCGGCTCCTCGGTGTCATCAATGTGAGCGGTCCGCTGGCCACGATGCACCCGGCGACGCTCACCTGGGTTTCCGCGGTGGCCCGTCTCGCGGAGAGCGAACTGCGGATGCGGCACCTCGCCGGGCTGGAGCGGTTGCGACAGGTGGCCGCACCCCTGCTGGCGCGATTGGGCGGGAAGGGGTTGGTCGTGGATGCGCACGGGTGGCCGGCGGCGGTGGCCGGCATGCCGCCGATGGACCGGCTGGTTCCGGCCAAGGGTTTCGGGCCTGGACCGGTCTGGCTGCCGGCGCTTGGCGACTGCGTGGTGGAGCCGCTGCCGGGGGGCTGGCTGATACGGGTTGACCAGGCCACTGAGGGGGGAGGGCCGGCCGGACGGGTGGTGCTGGACCTGCGGCGTGAGCGGCGGTGGACGGTATCGGTTTCGGGGTCGGCGGGCAGTTGGGCCCAGGATCTCAGTCCGCGCCACGCCGAGCTGCTGTTCTTGCTCGCTGGTGCTTGCGAGGGGCGGTCAGCCGCGGAGCTCGCACAGGAGATCTTCGGGGACCCTACGCGCACTGTCACGGTGCGCGCCGAGATGTCACGCGTACGGCGTCACCTTGCCGGTGTTCTGCGGCACCGCCCCTACCGATTTCACGAGGACGTCGAGGTCGAGGTCCGCTATCCGACCGATCGCCGCACCCTGCTGGCCCACTCCACGGCTCCGGCAGTGATCCGCGCTCGCTTGGGCCGCGAGCCGGTTCCGTGATTGTCTGACTGGCATGCGCACCACTCTCACCACCTGGTCACTGGAACAGACCTCGCCGAGCGACCTCCGCGCGTCGGCGCCCGCGGGGGACGGCATCCGCATCGAGCGTGCCGAGGTCCCCTCCCCGGAGTTGAGCCGCTTCCTCTACACCGCGGTGGGCGGGGATATCCACTGGGTGGACCGGCTCGGCATGACCCGCGCGGAGTGGGTCGAGGTGCTGGAGCGGCCGGGAACCGAGACCTGGATCGCCTACGACCGCGGCACCCCGGCCGGGTACCTCGAACTCCAGGCCCAGGAGGAGGCGACGGTGGAGATCGTCTACTTCGGCCTCCTACCGGACTTCCGCGGTCGACGCATCGGCGGCCACCTGCTCTCCCATGCGGTCGCCCGCGCCTGGGACCTGGCCGAGCGCTGGCCGCAGTTGCCGCCGACCAAACGGGTGTGGCTTCACACGTGCAGCCTGGACGGCCCGACCGCGATGGCCAACTACGAGCGCCGGGGCTTCCGGCTCTTCGACACCAAGGTCGAGGAGACCGAAGAGCCCGGCCCCACCCCCGGTCCCTGGCCCGGCGCCTGAACCCCGCTCCCTGAAGGCCCCCACACAGGGCCGCCCCGCACGGCCCCCTCACGCTTCGCGCTGGAGGGGGCCGTGATCGTTCCCGTGGGCGTGACCACGGGGGCGGGTAACGAGGTGACCCGCGTCACGCCATCTCGCATATCAGGACGATCAAGTCCGAATGATGGACACTAGTGGACTCCTCCAATAGGCCCGTGCCACGCTTCCGTCATGTCCCGAGCTGGAATTGCCTTGGTGAGTCGACGCCACGTCGACCTCGGCCGCATGTCCAGCGCCATGTGTCCGGCGCGCTGATAGATCCAGCACTGCCGCATTTCCGCGTCGTCCCCGCCGCTGCGGACGCGCCGGTCCCCCGAGGCCGCACTGCCCGCCCAACCGGTGGGGGCCGCTTCGCTCCGCCGCGCCTGCGCCCATGAGACCGCGGACCCTCCGCGCCGGGACCGACCGCCCGTCGCCTGCCATTCCCCTGCCTTGAGCCGCCACAGAAGGACGAACCACCATGGCCGCCACCCCCGACCAGCCCGCCACCGCCGCGCGCCGCAAGCCCGGCCGCCACCGCGGCGAAGGCCAGTGGGCCCGAGGCCACTTCACCCCCCTCAACGGCAACGAGCAGTTCAAGAAGGACGACGACGGTCTCAATGTGCGGACACGCATTGAGACGATCTACTCCAAGGCCGGTTTTGACTCTATCGACCCCAACGACCTGCGCGGCCGGATGCGCTGGTGGGGCCTTTACACGCAGCGCAAGCCCGGCATCGACGGCGGCAAGACGGCGATCCTGGCCCCGGAGGAAATCGACGACTCGTACTTCATGTTGCGGGTACGGATCGACGGCGGACGGCTGACCACCGGGCAACTGCGCGTCATCGGTGAGATCTCCGAGGAGTTCGCGCGCGGCACCGCCGACCTCACCGACCGGCAGAACGTGCAGTACCACTGGATCCGAATCGAGGACGTACCGGAGATCTGGCGCCGCCTGGAGGAGGTCGGACTCTCCACCACCGAAGCCTGCGGCGACACCCCCAGGGTGATCCTCGGCTCCCCGGTCGCCGGCATCGCCGAGAACGAGATCCTCGACGGCACCCCGGCCATCGAGGAGATCTACCGGCGGATCGTGGGCAACAAGGAGTTCTCGAACCTGCCGCGCAAGTTCAAGTCGGCGATCTCCGGATCCCCGCTGCTCGACGTGGCGCACGAGATCAACGACATCGCGTTCGTCGGAGTGCGCCACCCGGAGCACGGTCCGGGGTTCGACGTGTGGGTGGGCGGTGGACTGTCCACCAACCCCAAGCTCGGGGTGCGCCTGGGGACCTGGGTCTCGCTCGACGAGGTACCCGACGTCTACGAGGGCGTCATCTCGATCTTCCGCGACTACGGTTACCGTCGGCTGCGCACCCGCGCCCGCCTGAAGTTCCTGGTCGCGGACTGGGGCGCGCCGAAGTTCCGCCAGGTGCTGGAAGACGAGTACCTGGGCCGCAAGCTCACCGACGGACCCGCGCCCGAGCAGCCCACCGGGCGCTGGCGCGACCACGTGGGTGTGCACCGACAGACGGACGGCCGGTACTACATCGGCTTCGCCCCTCGGGTCGGCCGGGTCGACGGCGCGACGCTGACGAAGATCGCCGAGGTGGCCGAACAGCACGGTTCGGGACGGCTGCGCACCACCGCCGAGCAGAAGATGATCGTCCTCGACATCGAACAGGCGCAGGTCGAGTCCGCCGTCGCCGCGCTTGAGGCTCTGGACCTCCGGGTGGGCCCGTCGCCGTTCCGGCGCGGCACGATGGCCTGTACCGGCATCGAATTCTGCAAGCTGGCGATCGTTGAGACCAAGGCCCGGGGCGCCTCGCTGATCGACGAGCTGGAGCGCCGCCTTCCGGAGTTCGACGAACCCTTGACGATCAACATCAACGGTTGTCCGAACGCCTGCGCCCGTATCCAAGTGGCGGACATCGGTCTCAAGGGTCAGTTGGTCCTGGACGAACAGGGCAACCAGGTCGAGGGTTTCCAGGTACACCTCGGCGGCGCACTGGGCCTACAGGCCGGATTCGGCCGGAAGGTCCGCGGCCTGAAGGTCACCTCGGCAGAACTGCCCGACTACATCGAACGCGTGCTGACCCGCTACCAGGCGGAGCGGTCGGACGGCGAGCGGTTCGCCAGCTGGGCCGCGCGCGCCGACGAGGAGGCCCTGTCATGAGCGAGCGCGCCGCCCCCTTCTACTGCCCGTACTGCGGCGACGAGGACCTGCGTCCCAACGAGCAGGGGCACGGGGCCTGGGAGTGCGCAGCGTGCAACCGAGCCTTCCAGTTGAAGTTCCTCGGCCTGCTCAGTCGCGGAGTCCAGACTAACTCCGCTGAAGAGGAAGGGATATGACAGGCACTCAGGCAGTGAAGACGGAGCACCTCAAAGCGCTGGCCGAGCAGGCGGGCCGGGATCTGGAGGATGCCTCCGCCCTGGAGATCCTGACGTGGGCGACGCAGACCTTCGGGCCACGTTTTTGCGTCACTTCCTCCATGGAGGACGCAGTGGTGTCCCACCTGGCCTCGCGCGCCTTCCCCGGCGTGGACGTGGTCTTCCTCGACACCGGCTACCACTTCGAGGAGACCATCGGCACCCGGGACGCGGTGGAGGCAGTGATGGACGTACGCGTCATCACCTTGACGCCGCGTCAGTCCGTTGCCGAACAGGACGCCGAGTACGGGCCGAAGCTCCACGATCGCGACCCCGACCTGTGCTGCGCCCTGCGCAAGGTCAGACCGCTGGAAGAGGGCCTGACCCGGTACGACGCCTGGGCGACCGGGCTGCGCCGTGAGGAGTCCCCGACCCGCGCCAACACTCCGGTCGTCGGCTGGGACGACAAGCGCCAGAAGGTCAAGGTCTCACCGATCGCCCGCTGGAGCCAGGACGAGGTGGACGCCTACGTGGCCGAACACGGCGTCCTCACCAACCCACTGCTGATGGACGGCTACGCCTCGGTCGGCTGCGCCCCCTGCACCCGCCGCGTGGCCGCGGGTGAAGACGCCCGGGCCGGGCGCTGGGCCGGCCGCAACAAGACCGAGTGCGGGCTGCACGGCTGATGACGGAACCTACGGAGAAGCAGATGAGCGTGACGGACCAGGGCGCCACGGTGTGGCTGACCGGTCTGCCGAGCGCCGGCAAGACGACGATCGCCCACGCACTGGCGGACCGCCTGCGCACGCAGGGCCACCGGGTGGAGGTGCTCGACGGTGACGAGATCCGGGAGTTCCTCTCCGCCGGGCTGGGCTTCAGCCGTGAGGACCGGCACATCAACGTGCAGCGGATCGGCTTCGTCGCCGAACTCCTCGCCAGCAACGGCGTGAAGGCGCTCGTGCCGGTGATCGCACCCTACGAGGACAGTCGCACCGCCGTGCGCAAGCGCCACGCCGCGCAGGCCACCTCGTACCTGGAGGTGCACGTGGCCACTCCGGTGGAGGTCTGCGCGGAGCGGGACGTGAAGGGTCTGTACGCCCGCCAGGCGGCAGGGGAGATCTCCGGCCTGACGGGAGTCGACGACCCCTATGAAGCACCGCAGTCGCCGGATCTGCGGATCGAATCGCACACCCAGAGCGTGCAGGAGTCCGCGGCGGCGCTGTTCGCGCTGCTCAACGAGAGGGGGCTGGTGTGACCACCAGCGTCAACGTGCCGGCAGATGCCACGGACGCGCCGTACGCGCTGTCGCATCTGGACGCCTTGGAATCGGAGGCCGTGCACATCTTCCGTGAGGTGGCGGGAGAGTTCGAACGGCCGGTGATCTTGTTCTCCGGCGGCAAGGACTCGATCCTCATGCTGCACCTGGCGTTGAAGGCGTTCGCGCCGGCACCCGTTCCGTTCACCCTCTTGCACGTGGACACCGGGCACAACTTCCCCGAGGTCCTGGAGTACCGCGACCGCACGGTGGCGCGCCACGGCCTACGGTTGCACGTTGCCTCGGTGCAGGAGTACATCGATGCCGGCAAGCTGCGCGAGCGCCCCGACGGCACCCGCAACCCGCTGCAGACCATCCCGCTGACCGAGGCGATCCAAGCCCACCGCTTCGACGCGGTGTTCGGCGGCGGACGGCGCGACGAGGAGAAGGCCCGTGCGAAGGAGCGGGTGTTCTCCCTACGCGACGAGTTCTCCCAGTGGGACCCGCGGCGTCAGCGCCCCGAACTGTGGCAGCTCTACAACGGCCGCCACGCCCCCGGTGAGCACGTGCGGGTCTTTCCGCTGTCGAACTGGACCGAGCTGGACGTGTGGCAGTACATCGCCCGCGAGGGCATCGAGCTGCCCGGCATCTACTTCGCGCACGAGCGCGAGGTCTTCCGGCGCAGCGGCATGTGGCTGACCGCCGGTGAGTGGGGCGGCCCCAAGGAAGAGGAGACCACCGAGCGGCGTCTGATCCGTTACCGCACCGTGGGGGACATGTCCTGCACCGGGGCGGTGGACTCCGACGCGACCACCCTGGACGCGGTGATCGCCGAGATCGCCGCCTCCCGGCTGACCGAGCGGGGGGCGACCCGCGCCGACGACAAGATGTCCGAGGCCGCGATGGAAGACCGCAAGCGCGAAGGGTACTTCTAACCATGACCACCACCCCCACCGCGACGGAGCAGTTGTCCGCGACGACGCTGCTTCGTTTCGCGACCGCCGGCTCCGTCGACGACGGCAAGTCCACCCTGGTGGGCCGTCTCCTCCACGACTCCAAGTCGGTCCTCAGTGACCAGTTGGAGGCCGTTGAGGCCGCCTCTGCCCGGCGCGGGCAGGAGGCGCCCGACCTCGCGCTGCTCACCGACGGCCTGCGCGCCGAGCGCGAACAGGGCATCACCATCGACGTCGCGTACCGCTACTTCGCCACCGCGCGCCGGCGGTTCATCCTCGCGGACACCCCAGGCCACGTGCAGTACACCCGGAACATGGTCACCGGCGCCTCGACCGCCGAGCTGGCCGTGGTCCTGGTGGACGCCCGCAACGGGGTGGTGGAGCAGACCCGCCGGCACGCCGCGGTCGCGGCGCTGCTGCGGGTCCCGCACGTGGTGCTCGCCGTCAACAAGATGGACCTGGTGGGCTACGAGGAAGCCGTCTTCGCACGGATCGCGCAGGAGTTCACCTCCTACGCGCTGGGCCTGGGGGTCCCGGAGATCACCGCGATCCCCATCTCCGCGCTCGCCGGCGACAACGTCGTGGAGCCCTCCGCCCACATGGACTGGTACGGCGGCCCCACCGTGCTGGAGCACCTGGAGACCGTGCCCGTCAGCCACGACCTGACGGCCTGCCCGGCACGTTTCCCAGTGCAGTACGTGATCCGTCCGCAGACCGTCGAGAACCCCGACTACCGGGGCTACGCGGGGCAGATCGCCTCCGGCGTGCTGCGGGTGGGAGAGCCGGTGACGGTACTTCCGTCCGGACGCACCTCGGTCATCGAGGGCATCGACTCGCTCGGTCGTGCCGTGGACATCGCCTGGGCCCCGCAGTCGGTCACGGTCCGTCTCGCCGACGACATCGACGTCTCCCGCGGCGACCTCATCGCGCCCACCGCCCAGGCCCCGGCAACCACCCAGGACATCGAGGCCACCGTCTGCCACGTGGCCGACCAGCCTTTGACGGTGGGTGCCCGGGTACTCCTCAAACACACCACGCGCACGGTCAAGGCCATCGTCAAGGCCATCCCCTCGCGCCTCACCCTCGACGACCTGTCCCAGCATCCGGAACCCGGACGACTGGTGGCCAACGACATCGGTCGCGTTCTGGTGCGGACCGCCGAGCCGCTCGCACTCGACGCCTACGCGGACTCCCGTCGCACCGGCTCCTTCCTGCTGATTGACCCCGCCGACGGCACCACGCTGGCCGCGGGCATGGCCGGCACCTCCTTCGCCGCCGAGGCTCCGACCGTCCAGGACGACGAGGGCTGGGACTTCTGATGACGCCCGCCGACGTCTACGCGACCTTCGCCAAGGAGGGCGGCCGAGTGGGCAGCGGACGTCTCGGCAGCGGTCAGGGAGGGGTGTCGCGATGTGCGCGATGACCGCGCGGCCCTCGGAGCCGCATCGGCCCGCCCGCCACCGCCCCCAGATGGACCCGCCGCAGCCGCGGCGACGAAGACCTGCCGACTTCCCGGCCGCGTCCTTGGAACTGCGAAGGACGTAAGCCCCGGGCCAACGAGAGGACCCCCTCCCGTGCCTGCCAATCACCCCCGCGCCACCCTCAGCGGCTCCCTGCGCCGATCGCTCTTCAGCGTCGCGGTGCTGCCCCTCCTCGCCGGTGCGCTCGCCTCCTGCGGATACGGATCCCAGGCCAAGCCGGACGAAGGCGCGCGGGCCAAGGTCGCGGCCACCGGCAGGAAGCTCTCGGCCGACACCGTGCGCGTCGGGTATTTCCCGAACCTGACCCACGCCACCGCGCTCGTCGGGTTCCAGGAGGGTCTGATCGAGGGGGAACTGGGGGGCACGAGGGTCAGCAGGCAGGTGTTCAACGCCGGGCCTTCCGAGATCGAGGCCCTGAACGGCGGCTCCCTGGACATCGGCTTCATCGGGCCGCTGCCGTCCGTGAACGCCTACGCCAAGTCCGCGGGGCGCAATCTGCGGATCATCTCCGGTTCGGCCTCCGGCGGAGTCAAGCTGGTCGTGAACCCGGAGAAGGTCACCTCGGTGAGCGACCTCCCGGGCAAGCGGATCGCGACCCCTCAGAAGGGGAACACCCAGGACGTGGCGTTCCTCAACTGGATCGCCGAACAGGGTTGGAAGGTGGACCCGGAGAGCGGCAAGGGCGACGTCTCGGTGGTGCGCACCGACAACAAGGTGGTCCCGGCCGCCTATGCCTCCGGCTCCGTGGACGGTGCCTGGGTGCCGGAGCCGACCGCCTCCAAGCTGGTCTCCCAGGGCGCCCGGGTCCTCCTCGACGAGGCCTCGTTGTGGCCGGAGAAGTCCTTCGTCATCACGAACCTCGTCGTCTCACAGAAGTTCCTCGCCGAACACCCGGACGTGGTCGAGGCGTTCTTGCGCGGCACCGTGCGCACCAACGACTGGATCAACGCCCACCCCGAACGGGCCAAGGCATCGGCCAACGAGGCGCTCAAGGACCTCACGGGCAAGGCCCTTCCCGACTCGGTCATCGACCGGGCCTGGCCGAGCATCAAGATCACGGACGACCCACTGGCGGCCACGCTGCGCACCCAGGCGGGCTACGCGGTGAAGACCGGCTTGCTGGAGCAGCCGGAGCTCGCCGGCATCTACGACCTGAAGCCGCTCAACACAGTACTGAAGGCAGCCGGGCGCACCACGGTCGCCGACGCCGGCCTCGGTACCCGCTAGCCCCGCAACTCCCCACGTTCCCAGGAGGTGATGACCATGGCCACCACGCTCGCCACGGCCGTCGAGGACACCACGGCGGTGTCCCACGCCGCACGCATCGAGCACGTCTCGAAGTCCTTCCCCGGCCCTGCCGGGACCCAGGCCGTCCTGGACGACATCAACCTCGATGTCGCTCCGGGTGAGTTCGTCACCCTCCTGGGTGCCTCGGGTTGCGGAAAGTCCACCCTCCTCAACCTGGTCGCAGGGCTGGACAAACCAACCGCTGGAGCCATCGAGACGCCGGGTGGACGGCCGGCCCTGATGTTCCAGGAACACGCCCTCTTCCCCTGGCTGAGCGCCGGCAAGAACATCGAACTCGCATTGCGTCTGCGCGGGGTCCCCAAGGCGGAGCGTCGACCGGAAGCGGAACGGCTGCTGGAGCTGGTGCGGCTCGGCGGCGCGCACCGAAAGCGTGTTCACGAGCTCTCCGGGGGCATGCGTCAACGTGTCGCCCTGGCAAGGGCGTTGGCGCAGGACAGCCAACTGCTGCTGATGGACGAGCCGTTCGCCGCGCTGGACGCGATCACCCGGGACGTCCTGCACGGCGAGCTCACCCGGATCTGGCAGGAGACGAACCTGTCGGTCCTGTTCGTCACCCACAACGTGCGCGAGGCGGTCCGGCTGGCTCAGCGCGTGGTACTGCTGTCGTCCCGACCGGGTCGGGTGGCCCGCGAATGGACCGTCGACATCGCGCACCCGCGCCGCATCGAGGACGCCGCCGTGGCGGAGTTGTCCGTCGAGATCACCGAACAACTGCGTGGGGAGATCCGCCGCCATGGCCAGCACTGACACCAGGGAAGCAGCCAGGGGAGACGACCTCGCGGGCCTGGAAGCCGGTCTCGACGCCCTCGACGCGGTCGAGGTCCCTCGCGCCCCGGTGCGCGAGGTGGTCGTGAGGAAGGTCCTGCCACCGCTGCTCGCCATCGCGCTGGTCCTTCTCGGCTGGCAGCTCCTCGTCACGGCCGAGGTCACCACCCCCGACAAACTGCCCTCCCCGGGATCGGTCTGGGCCGGGGTGCGGGAGATGTGGCTCCAGGGCACCTTGCTGGATGTCGTGTGGACGAGCGTCTCGCGCGGACTGTCCGGTTTCCTGCTCGCCCTTGCCATCGGCACGCCCCTCGGACTGCTGGTCGCCCGCGTGAAGTTCGTGCGCGCGGCGATCGGCCCCATCCTGTCGGGATTGCAGTCCCTGCCCTCGGTCGCCTGGGTACCGCCCGCGGTGATCTGGCTGGGGCTGAACGACTCGATGATGTACGCGGTGATCCTGCTCGGAGCCGTGCCCTCCATCGCCAACGGCCTAGTCTCCGGGGTCGACCAGGTGCCGCCACTGTTCCTGAGGGCGGGACGCACCCTGGGGGCGACCGGTCTACGCGGCACCTGGCACGTGGTGATGCCGGCTGCGCTGCCCGGCTACCTCGCCGGGCTCAAACAGGGCTGGGCCTTCTCCTGGCGCTCACTGATGGCAGCCGAGATCATCGCCTCCTCTCCCGACCTCGGCCTCGGCCTCGGTCAACTCCTGGAGAACGGCCGGAACAACATCGACATGCCGGGCGTCTTCCTCGCCATCATGCTGATCCTGATCGTCGGTATCGCCATCGACCTGCTCGTCTTCAGCCCGCTGGAGCGCTGGGTACTGCGCAGCCGCGGTCTGCTGGCCAAGAGCTGACGGGCGGACACCTCGTGCACCACCACCGGAACCGACCGACGCTGCTGGTCATCGCCCACGGCAGCCGCGATCCGCGACACGCTGCGACCGTCCACGCCCTGAGCAGGCAGGTGGCGCGGCTGCGGCCCGGGCTGGGCGTGGCGAGCGCCTTCTTGGACTTCAACACTCCGTCCGTCCCCCAGGTCCTGGAACGTCTGGCGGCGGACGGGGTGCGGGAGGTCATCGCCCTACCGCTCCTGCTGACCCGGGCCTTCCACGCCAAGGCCGACATCCCGGCCGTCCTCGACCAGGCCACGGCTCGGCTACCGCGCCTGTCCCTTCGCCTGGCCGACGTCCTGGGCCCCTCCCCGCTGCTCACGGCCGCCCTGGAGCGACGCCTGGCCGAGGCGGGGGCCGACCCGGCGGATCGCGCGAACACCGCGGTGGTGCTCGCGTCCGCCGGCTCCTCAGACCCGGAGGCGATCGCAGTGATCGCTGAAATCGCGCGGGAGTGGCGGCACACCGGTTGGTGCGCCGTGCGACCTGCGTTCGCCTCCGCCGCCTTGCCCCGCACCGAGGACGCGGTACGGGCGCTGCGCGCCGAAGGAGTACGGCGCGTCGCCGTCGCACCCTACGTGATCGCCCCCGGCCGGCTTCCGGACCGAATCGCGGCGGGGGCCCGTGCCGCCGGAGCAGACCTCCTGGCCGGCGTGCTGGGTCCCGCACCCGAGTTGGCCGAACTGCTGCTGAACCGCTACGAGCAGGCCTCGGCCCGCACCAGGCCGGTGGCCCTGAGCGCCTGAGGTCAACCGCGCGCCGACCGGGCCACTGCCTGGTCCACCAGCTCGGTGAGCTCCGCGATGTCGAGGGACCCCGGCTCCCACCCCTGGCGGGCGAAGAGGTTGGCGACGTTGCGCAGGACGTCGTTGACCGGTGTCGGCACGCAGTGCAGCCGGCCCAACAGGGCGATCTCACCGTTGAGGTAGTCGGCTTCGATGTTCCCCGTGCCGCGGGCCAGGCTCTGCCACGAGGACCCGCCTCGCACCGGGCCGGTGTCCTCGACCTTCCCGTCCCGGGCCCGCGCCTGCTCCTCCTCGGTGGCGCTCTCGATGCCCGCAGCCGCCAACACCGTCTTCCCCTCGGCGATGGCACGGCGCAGCAGCGCGGCTTTCGCGGGGTGCGGGGTGGGGCCGCAGGACGCCTGGATCGCGTTGCCGAGGTTGCCCAGTAGTTTCGCGTACTTCCACCGACCGATGTCGGGGACCACGGGCGCCGAGAAGCGGGCCTCCTCCAGGTCTGCGCGGACCTCGCTCAGGAAGTCGTCGCTGCCCTGCGGGAACCGGCCCAGGTGGAGCACGCCGGTCATCGGCGCGCAGCGGGCCGAGACCACGCCGGGCTGGAGGAACGTCGACGGCAACCAGACGCATATGCCGTAGACGCGATCGAAGCGACGCAACGCGAGCCGCTCGGCCTCCACTCCGTTCTGTGCGCAGAGCACCGGCAGCCGCTGGGCCGCCGTACCGCCGCCGGCGACCGGCGCCACGGCCCAGGTGTCCAGCGCCGCGATGGCGTCCTGCGTCTTGACGGAGAGCAGCAGCACGTCGTCAGGTCGCAGTTCGCCGAGTTCGGCGGGGTCTTGCACGACGGGAAGGCGGAGGGTGCGATGCCCCTCAGCGGTGGTCAGGCTCAGGCCCTGCGACCGCAGGGCGCGATCGTGCTCACCCCGCGCGACGAGGACCACCTCGCGGCCCGCCTCGGACAGCCGTCCTCCGATGGTGGCTCCGACCGCCCCTGCCCCGATGATGACGTAACGCATCCCCGAAGCCTGCCACAGGCCGGTGTCGAGGACGCGGCCTGGGCCCCGGTGCCATGGTGAGGGACCGGGGCGGTGTGGCAGGGGGGCCGTGCGCGGCGCCTCGGCGAGCGTCCCCTGCCCGCGGGGGCCGGTCTACTCAGCCACCAACTCCATCAGTTTGCTGACGGTGTTCCAGTTGCGGGTGGTGACGTCCAACCCCTTGGTGCGAGCGGGACGGACCAGCTCTTCAGCGAGTTTGGAACGGCCCAGACCGTTCGGTGTGTAGAGGTAGACGACGTGGTCGCCGAGACGGAACTCCTCCGGGAGGAAGGCCTGCGGGTCAATGGTGGCGTAGCGCTTCGCACTGGCGGGGGCGGACAGGAAGACGGCGTGCAACTGCTTGCCTTCCAGTTCCTCGGCCGGGAAGGGGCAACCCTCGACGACCGTGCGCAGGCGCGGTCCGTCCACGACAAGACAGGCCACCGGAAAACCGAAGTGGGACCGGATCGCCTCCTCCATGGCCTTCGCCAGAGCCCCGGTGTCCGCCCCCTCGCTGTCGAACACGACGTTCCCGCTCTGGAGGTAGGTACGCACCCGGGTGTGCCCGAGTCCCTCCATCAGTGCCCGCAGCTGCGCCATCGGCACCTTCTTGCCGCCGCCCACGTTGATGCCCCGCAGCAGGGCCACGTACGTCCTCTTCTTCGCGGTAGTGGTCATACCAGCAATGTGACATTCGCCCCGGCTTGATGGCCAGGATTTTCCCCCTGCTCCCACACGGGCCGTGCAGGAGACTTCGGATGGACCCCTGCTTCGCCGCGTGCGGGCGCGGATGCCGGCCATACCTGCGCTGCGCAGGCTGACACCGAGGGCTGTCCCGCGATACCCGGCTACGGGAGCCGGAGTGCGAGACTGGCCGGACAGAGAGGACCGAGGTGAGGGGGACGCTGCCCTTCGCGCGGACGGCAGTCGTCGGGAGCGGGCATGGACGAAGCACGGGCGCGCGAGGTCTTGGACCGGGCCGGCGTGGACGGTACGCAAGCCCGGTTGCTGGCCCTGGGGGAGAACGCCGTCTTCGCAGCGGGTGACCGCGTGGTCAAGGTGGGCCGGGACGCGTCCTTGCTGGAACGGGCCCGACGCGAACTCCTGGTCGCCGACTGGCTGGCCACCCAGGGGGTGCCCGCGGTGCGGGCCGCCGAACCCGCCGCCCGGTCGGTTCAGGGGCACCCGGTGACCGTCTGGCACCGGCTACCCCCGGCGGTGCGCCCCGCGAGGCCGCGCGACCTGGCGGAGCTCTTGCGCCTGGTCCACGCCCTCGCGGCGCCACCCTTCGAACTGCCCGGCCGGGACCTGCTCGGCGGGGTGGAGCGGTGGCTACGGGCAGCGGGCTTGGCCATCGATCCGGCCGACGCGGATTTCCTGCGCGAGCGCCGCGATGCCTTCGCGGCGCAGACGGCCGCGCTGGTGCCCCGGCTACCGCTGGGGCCGATCCACGGTGATGCCCTGCCCCGCAACGTGCACGTCACCGGAGACGGTCCGGTCCTGTTGGACCTGGAGACCTTCGCCACCGATCTGCGCGAGCACGATCTGGTGGTAATGGTTCTGGCCAAGGACCGCTACGGGCTGGGCCCGCAGGAGTACCGGGCGTTCACCGAAGGTTACGGCTGGGACGTGCGCCAGTGGTCGGGCTACGCCGTCCTGCGGGGCGCCCGGGAGACGGCCAGTTGTGCCTGGGTGGCCCAGCACGCCCCGGTCAACCCCGGGGCGCTCGCCGAGTTCCGGCGCCGCGTCACCTCCCTGCGCGGGGACGATCCCGAAGTCCGC
Organism: Streptomyces sp. NPDC006879; assembly: GCF_042869595.1. Classification (NCBI taxonomy): domain Bacteria; kingdom Bacillati; phylum Actinomycetota; class Actinomycetes; order Kitasatosporales; family Streptomycetaceae; genus Streptomyces; species Streptomyces sp. NPDC006879. The sequence goes on along the minus strand of NZ_JBIAGC010000003.1, from coordinate 245,237 downwards.
TGGCACTCCTTCTGAGCACCAGCTCGGCGTCCGATTTCGCGTCTTCCCCTCCGAAGGCTGGTGGGACCCGCCTTGCGGCACCCCTGGAGAGCTGCGGCTACGGGCGTGCGGGGACGGCTGGGCTGGCGGTCACCGCTGGCGGGGAACGAGCGGCCAGGCCGGCTCCACCACCGCCTTGGCGTCTGAGGTGCGACGCAGATAGGACTGCAAGGAAGCCGATTGTTCGGCTGCGGCCCGTATCTGGAGCGCCTGCAGGTCAGCCAGTGGCATGGCACCGATGGGCCGGTGTCGCTGGCCCATGCGACGCACCACGCGGGCGGCGGCCACCGCGTCCGCCCGGGCGTCGTGCGCTTCCTCAAGAGCCACCTCGTAGTGGGCACACAGGGCGTGCAGGGCCCGTGTGCCCTTGCGGTACTTGTCGACGTGCTTGTCGATCACCAGGGGATCGATGACGGGAAAGGGCACGGCCCCCAGCCGCTCACTCACGGACCGCACGCCGTACCGCGCGCATTCCCGGTCGAGCAACGACAGGTCGTAGCGTGCGTTCATCACCACCAGGGGCGCCCCGGAGCTCAGTTCTCCCGCCACCACACGGGTGATCTCCTCGATCGCGGAAGCGGCCGGCGCCCCGTGCGCGCGGGCGTGCTCCGAGGAGATGCCGTGAATGGCGGACGCGGACTCGGGTATCGCCACCCCCGGATCGATCAGCCAGGTCCGCCCGGCCGAGACCGCACCGTCCGCATCCAGCCGGATGACGGCCGCCGTGACGATCCGGTCCGCCTCGACGTCGGTTCCCGTGGTCTCCAGGTCGAAGGCGACCAGGGGTCCGCTGATCCAGCTCATCGCGAAGCCCCCGTTCCGGTGGCGGTGACCGGCCGGCGGTGTACCGCCCCGGTCGCCGTCGGGTCGATGACGGTCAGTGTGTGCTCGTGCCAGTGCATGGCGTCCCCTCCGTGGAACTCCCCCGTTGTCCGAAAAGCCTCGCACGGGCCTGTGACATTCAGGAGACCGGGCGGGAGTCCTGCCAGACCGATTCGAATTCCTCCCGGTAGGTCATGAAGAGGCCGTGATCGTTCTCCTGCCCCGGACGCACCACCCCTCGGCCACCGCCGCGCAGCACCAGGACCGGCGCCTCCATGCCCCGGGCCCGCCGGAGGTAGGTCTGCACCACGGCTATGCTGCCGGGCCCTCCGCTGTCCCCGTCCACCACGTACGCGGTGAACCGGGGCGTCTCGTCGAAGACGTGGATCTCGAAGGCTCCGGGGTCCTTGAGCAACGAGCGGACCCGCCGCACGTGCAGGATGTTCATCTCGACCGAGCGACTGAGTTCGCCCTTCTTGATGCCGAGCTCGCGCTCGCGGCGTTTGACCGCACTGCTCGCCGGGTTCAGGAACAGCAGCCGCACCCGACATCCGGATTCCGCCAGCCGCACCAGGCGCCGCCCCGAGTAGTTCTGCACCAACAGGTTGAGCCCTATGCCGATGGCGTCGAGGCGGCGCGCCCCGCCGAACAGGTCCTCGGCCGGCAACTGCCGCTGGAGGCGCACCCGGTCCGGGTGCACGGAGACGACGTCCCCGTACCGGTCACCCACGAGGTCTTCCACCGCGTCGATGGGCAGTCGATCGGCGGCGGGGCTTCCGGCGCCGCCACCGAGGATCTCCAGCAGCCGGGCCGAGGCCCGTTCGGCTTGGGCGAGCACGGTCTCGGACAGTGCCCGGTTGCGCGAGACGACGTTGCGCGTGACCTCCAACTCGTCCAGCGCCAGCTCCACATCACGCCGGTCGTCGAAGTACGGTTCGAAACAGGGCCAGTGCTGCACCATCAGTTCGCGTAGCTGCGGCAGCGTCAGGAAGCTGACCACGTTGTCGTCCGCCGGATCGAGGAGGTAGCCCTTGCGTCGGCTCACCTCGCGTACGGCAACGGCCCGTTGCACCCATTCCTGGCCTGCCGGGCCGGCTGCCGCGACCACCCAGTCGTCCTGGCCGTGCACCGGCTCGTACACGGGCCGCAGCACGGCCGAGACGACGGCGCGCAGTCGCTGTTCCACCAGGTTCAGCCAGATGTAGGCCCGTCCGGCTCGCTGGGCGCGGGTACGCACCTCGCTCCAGGCGTCCGCACCCCAGTCGAGTTCCACGGCGGTCTCCATCGGCTGTGCCAGGGAGACCGCTCCGGACGGGACGTCTGTGGGGCCGCCCTCGTGACCGCCGTCACCAGGGGGCAGCTCCAGCCCTCCCGAGCTCACCCGTGCACCGCCTTCCGTTCCCCCTTCTCCAACGATCAAGGAAGGGTACTCCGGGAGCGGGAGGCAGTGCAGCCGGATGACGGAGGCAGTCGCTCAACGCCCTGCGGTCAAAGGCCCGTTCTGATCGGCGAGGCCCGGGGGCGTGAGCGGGCTCATCGCCGTCACGTCACGCGGAACGAGCTGGAATCCCTGCCAGTGCACCGGCATGGGTTGCTGGTCCTCGTCTCGTGCGATGTGGTGGAACCCGATGTTGACCCAGGCGATGGGGTGCTTGAGCTTCTGCCCGTTGACCCATTGGTCCACGTTCCTGGGTGCGTCGGGACCACAGTTCCGCAGATTGGAACTGGCGAACTGCTCACAGGCGTTGTACTCGGTGAAGTAGATGTCGTGCTTGGTGAAGGGGCGGCCCGCGTACTTCACCGTCGCACCGGGCACGAACTCGTAACTGCGTTCGTGGCCGTCCTTGTTCTTGCCCGTCGCACTGACCATCCGCCACCAACGCATGCTCCTGGCATCACCGGCGAGTTCCTTGGTGATCTTGGTGCGGGTGGTCTTGATCTTCGGGGTCGAGCCGTTCGCCTGCGGAGTGAGTACCGAGTCATACTGCTCGACCCGGCCGTTCGGGGAGCCGTCGATGGAGAAGTTCAGCCGCCAGAAGATGTTGTGGCTGTGGCTCGTGGCATATCCCTTCGCTCCCTTGCCTATGGGCCATCCACGGCCGTCACCGGCGTCGTAGTCCCCCGGGGAGAGGCTGCCGGTGGCCCCGACGTTGGCCTGGATCGTGCCGTCGGCCTGGAAGCGCCATTCGGTGATGTACTCGTACCAACCGACCTTGTTGACGGCGTAGACCAGCAGGTCCTTGGCCTGCGCCTGCCAGACCTGGCCACTGGTGTCCCCCGCCATCCGATAGGCGTGGCCACGGGCCCGGGTGGTGGCGCACAGTCCCTTGACCTCACGCTGCGAGGGGTCCCAGGCGTCCGGGTTCTTCACGGTCTTGATGCTGCCCCCGGGACACTCCCCGGGGACCATGCCCTGCAACCCCTGGCCGAAGCCGGCGCCGGTGAGGTCGTCGTACTCGGCCTTGCCGTCGTCGTAGGGGACGTGGATCTGCCCGAGCTTGGCGCTGGTGAGGACCTGGATGGGCGTGGCCTCCCCTCTGGGCTGGTACGAGATCTTGTCCAGCACCAGGCCGGCCTCGCTCTCGTAGTGCCAGCACATTCGCCAGGTGGTACCGCCGGTGAGGGTCTGCTCGATGCGGTAGGCGGCGGAGCAGTCCGGCGCGGGAGCCGCCGGCGCCTTCTGCGCGACCTTGAGGGCCACCGGGGCCCTGCCCGTGGCCTGCGGGACGGCGGAGGCCGTACCGGCGGCGCCGAGCGGAACCGCCAGCGCGAGGGCCGCCAAGACCCCCGTACCGGCACGACGAAGTCCGTTCACGTGCATATGGGATGACTCCTGAGGCAGGTGGAGACAAACATGTGATCAATGGACGCGGCCGAGGAGGCCACGGAAGTTCAGAGCTGGTGGACGGTCCGGGCGCTGAGGTTGACGACCAAGCTGCGGACGTCGATCCACGGGCCGTTCTTCACCTTGAGGAAGAGCCGGACGCAGCGCTGCTTTCCGCACTGCTTGAGCTCGTCGGGACCTGGATTCTGCGCACTCACGCGGTAGACCAGCGCGTTCTGTAGGGACAGTTGGGACGGGCCGGTCAGCTTCCTGCTGGTGGCATCCCGGTAGTCCTTGCGCAGCCCCTCCCCCGCCGGTGATGCGATCATCAGCTTGGCGGCTTCGACCGCCTCTTCAACCACCACCGGAGGCTGGGTCTCCCGCTGGGTGTCGGTCTTGACCACCTCGCCGGTCCTGAGGTTCACGGTCTTCGTGACGAGCGCGTCGCGCTGGTAGTCGTAGAAGGAGACGTGTGCCCGCCGGTCGACCCGGCCTCCCCGCGCGACCTCCTGGGGAGTGAGTTCCGCCAGGTTGCTGGTGATCCACTGCGGGCCCCGGCCACCGACGGCGTTCCGCCCCTCCGTGGCGTCGGGGCCGAGCGCCAGACGCCTCACCTTGTCCCGTTCGGCCTCCGTCAGCGGGTCCCGGCCGCTGCCGTTCTCCCGCTCGACGGGCGGCGGCTCCGCCACCCCGGGCTGTGCGATCGGTACGGCCGCGGCCCCCCGCGACGCCACGCCGGCTGCTGACCCGCCCGAGCCGCCGTCATCCGCACCCGCCGCGCCCGGCAGGGTGACACCGACCATGAAGGCCGTTCCAGTGACCGCGATGGCCGCCCCTGCCAGCATTTTCCCCAGATGGCGGCGTACTGTTATGTACACTTTTACCCCTTTTAAGCATACGAAGTATGCATGGTCACCCGGTAGGACGGCCGCAAGTCCCCGCAGGTTGCCCTTCTTTCAGGGAAGATCTGGCCGAGATAAGAGCGAATGCCCGTCGGGAGCGGAAGAGCCATCCATATGCAGGTCTGGCCGGGACAGCGGTACCCACTCGGCGCCACGTACGACGGCGCCGGCACCAACTTCGCGGTCTTCTCGGAGGCCGCCAGACGGATCGAGCTGTGCCTGTTGCACGACGACGGCTCCGAGACGGCTGTCGAACTGCGCGAGACCGATGCCTTCGTCAGGCACGCCTACCTACCGGGGATCATGCCCGGCCAACGGTACGGCTTCCGCGTTCACGGGCCCTACGCGCCCGAACGCGGCCAGCGCTGCAACAGCGCCAAGCTTCTGCTCGACCCATATGCCCGGGCGATCAGCGGCTCCATCAACTGGGGCGAGGCGGTCTACGGCTACCACTTCGGCAAGCCCGACTCACGCAACGACCTCGACTCGGCCCCGCACACCATGAGCTCGGTGGTCGTCAACCCGTACTTCGACTGGGGGAACGACCGTCCACCGCGCACCGAATACCACCACACCGTCCTCTACGAGGCCCACGTCAAGGGCCTGACGATGCGACATCCGGCGCTGCCCGAGGAACTGCGCGGCACCTACGCGGCGCTCGCCCACCCCGCGGTGATCGAGCACCTGGTCAAACTCGGAGTCACCGCACTCGAACTGATGCCCGTACACCAGTTCGTCAACGATCACCGGTTGGTCAACGACGGCCTGGCGAACTACTGGGGCTACAACACCATCGGATTCTTCGCGCCCCACAACGCCTACGCCTCCTGGGGAGACCGCGGCCAACAGGTGCTGGAGTTCAAATCGGCCGTCCGGGCACTGCACGAGGCGGGTATCGAGGTCATCTTGGACGTGGTCTACAACCACACGGCCGAGGGCAACCACCTGGGACCCACCCTGTCCTTCCGCGGGCTGGACAACGCTTCGTACTACCGCCTCTCACAGGACGCCAGGTACTACACGGACACCACGGGGACGGGGAACTCGCTCCTGATGCGTTCGCCGCACGTGCTTCAGCTGATCATGGACTCGCTGCGCTACTGGGTCACCGAGATGCATGTGGACGGCTTCCGCTTCGACCTCGCCGCGACCCTGGCCCGCCAGTTCCACGAGGTCGACCGCCTCTCCTCCTTCTTCGACCTGGTGCAACAAGATCCGGTGGTGAGCCGGGTCAAGTTGATCGCCGAGCCCTGGGACGTGGGTGAAGGCGGCTACCAGGTGGGGAACTTCCCCCCGCTGTGGACCGAATGGAACGGCAAGTACCGCGATACCGTCCGGGATCTCTGGCGCGGTCAGCCGCGCACTTTGGCGGAGTTCGCCGGGCGACTGACCGGCTCCTCCGACCTGTACCAGGACGACGGGCGCCGCCCGCTGGCCTCCATCAACTTTGCGACCTGCCATGACGGTTTCACATTGCACGATCTCGTGTCATACAATGACAAGCACAACGAGGCCAACCGAGAGGGCAATCGGGACGGTGAGAGCCACAACCGGTCCTGGAACTGCGGAGCGGAGGGTCCCACCGACGATCCGGGTGTACTGGAGCTGCGCGCACGCCAGATGCGCAACTTCGTCGCGACCCTGATGCTCTCGCAGGGTGTGCCCATGCTCAGCCACGGCGACGAGTTCGCCCGCACCCAGGGCGGCAACAACAACGCCTACTGCCAGGACAATGAGGTGTCCTGGATCACCTGGCCGAAGGAAGGAGAACCCGGCACACCCCTGCTGGGGTTCACCCGCAGGATGGTGTGGCTACGACGCAACCACCCGGTCTTTCGGCGCCGCCGCTTCTTCCACGGCCGTCCGGTGGAGGGGACCCACGACGAGCTCTCCGACATCGCCTGGTTCACCCCCGAGGGCGAGGAGATGACGGCCAGGGACTGGCAGTCGCAACACGCAAGGGCCCTGACGGTGTTCCTCAACGGCGAGGCGATCTCGGAGCCGGGCCCACGCGGGGAACGCATCGCCGATGACGCCTTCCTGCTGATGTTCAACACCGGCGCGGACCTCCTGGAGTTCGTCGTACCGCCGGGACACGGAAAGCAGTGGCGTGTCGTGGTGGACACCGCCTTCGACGACGGCGCCCCGCCGCGCCCCGCTCCTCCCTTGGCCGCGGGCGACCAGTTGACACTGATCGGCAGGAGCCTGGTGGTCCTGCAACGGCCCGCCTGAGGGCCACCCGCACGGTTCGGGCCGGCCGCCCCCGCGAGCCCGCCTGACGACGGGCCCCGGCGACACCATTGGCCAGGTCCGCGGTCGGCTCCGCCGGCCGCCGCTCCCCGCCCCTCTCCTCGGGGAGCGGCGGGGAGCGGAAGCCGCGCCGGAAACCGGGACGTCAGCGCCAAGGCCGCCGCGACCACCGTCACCGCAAGAGCGTCAGCGGGCCCGCGGCGATCCGCCAACTACCCCGCGAGCGCCGACGACAGAGCCTGTCCGGCGTCCAGGGATCCGATGGCGAGCGCGTCAGCCCTGGTCGCCGTCCGGATGACGGGCCGCTGTTCAGGCGATCTGTCAGCGGCCCGATCCACGGTCACCGCGCCCGGCCCGGTGGTGGGGACGACCAGCCCAACGACGCCCAACTGCGACATCGCCACGGGACGTCTTGCCAGGAAGGGAAGGACGGAGGCGAAGGGACCCGATCGGGGCGATGACCGGACGGTGCGCCGCCTGGGCCCTTACCGCTACCGAGGGTAACCACGTGCGTTCACTCGGATGCACAGGGCAATGACACAGAAGCCGGATCCTTGGGTACGTACGTTCCCATGACCCAGGAGCCCGCACGGAAGATTCCGACCGCCACCTATCGACTCCAGATCCAACCGCGCTTCCCCTTCGCGGCGGCGGAGCGGTCCGTGCCGTACCTCGCCGACCTCGGTGTGTCCCACCTCCACCTGTCGCCGGCGCTGGAGGCCGCAGCGGGCTCCAGCCACGGCTACGACGTGGTGGACCACGGCAAGGTGCGCGAGGAACTCGGGGGTGAGGATGGGCTGAGGTCGTTGGCGGACCGAGCGCGGTCCCACGGGATGGGCTTGGTGCTGGACATCGTGCCGAACCACATGGCGGTGCCGACACCGCTTCGACTCAACCGTGCACTGTGGGACGTACTGAAACACGGTGAAGTGTCACCGTACTCAAGGTGGTTTGACATCGACTGGGCGGCGGGAGGCGGGCGGCTCCTCCTCCCGGTGCTCGCCGACCGTCTGACCAAGGAGCTCCCCCGCCTCCATGTAGAGGCGAACGACGGGGAAGCGGTCCTGAGGTACGGAACCCAGGAGTTTCCGCTGCGGGCGGGTACGTCCGGACTACCGCTTCGCGAGCTCGTCGACGCCCAGTGGTACCGACTGGCTTGGTGGCGCACCGCACGCACCGAGCTCAACTACCGCCGGTTCTTCACCATCTCCGAGCTCATCGGCCTCCGGGTCGAGGACCCGGAGGTCTTCCGGAGTACCCACCGCAAGGTTCTCGAACTCCTTCACGACGGCGTGCTCGACGGGCTGCGCATCGACCATCCCGACGGACTGGCCGACCCCGAGGCCTATCTGCGCACGCTCCACACCGCAAGCGGCGGCGCCTGGACCGTCGTGGAGAAGATCCTGGCCACCGACGAGGTCCTGCCACCGCAATGGCCAGTGGCTGGCACCACCGGCTACGACGCCCTGTACCGCATCGACGGCCTGTTCACCGATCCGCAGGGGATTACCGAAATCACCGATCACTACCGCGAGTTCACTGCCGCCGAGGAGGCCCGGGGAAGCAACTGGAGAGCGACGGCCGCCCGAGCCGCCCAGGAGGTGGCCCAACACGATCTGGCGGCCGAGATCGGTGCACTGGTGCGGATGGCCCGCGCCATCGACGATGCTCGGGGGCAGCACGCCGACGCCGGCGGACCACACTGCGCGGAACTCCCGCGCGCGTTGCGCGCGGTACTCCAGGCCATGCCCGTCTACCGACCCTACGGCACGGGCGGAGCCACCGAGTCAGCCGCCGGGACGGCCGCGGTGGAGACGGCAGCCCGACAAGCACTCGACGAGCGCGTCAGCGCCGGAACAACACCGGACTCAGGCGCCGCGACACCTGACTTCACACGCGCGGTCGAGTTCGTCAAGGACCTGGTGCTCGGCCGGTGCGGGTCCGGCTCCAAGCAGCGGGCGTTTCGTACCCGCTTCGCCCAGGTCTCCTCGGCTCTACGCGCCAAGTCGCTTGAGGATCGGGCCTTCTACCGCTACGCCCCCCTGCTGTCCGCGACCGAGGTCGGCGGCGCCCCCGGGGCTCCAGCCGTATCTCCGCCGCAGTTCCATGCCTACTGCGACCATCTCGTCCGTCACTGGCCGCTGGGCGGAACGGTGTTGAGTACGCATGACACCAAGCGCAGTGGCGACGTCCGGGCCCGGATCAGGGTGCTGTCCCAGTGCCCCGGGCGGTGGCGCGAGCTCGTCGCGAAAGCGAGCGCCCACACAGCGGCGCAAGCGCCCGACGCCCATCTGGCTTGGGTCGCCTGGCAGACCCTGTTCGGTCTGGGCGCGCAGGACGAGGAAGGCCGGGTGGCGGGTGCACTGCTCAAGGCAGCCCGGGAGGCCGCGCTCCACACCGACTGGCTCGACCCGCAGGAGGGGTACGAACGCGCCCTCCAGCGGTTTGCCGCGGTGGGCCTGGGGGGCCCGGCCGCCGCGCTCGTCGAAGAACTCTCCGCTGAACTCGCTCCCCATACCGAGGCGGACGTCCTCGGCGCCACGCTGGTCCACCTGACCATGCCGGGGGTGCCCGAGATCTACCAGGACACCGAGTCGGAGTACCTCGCCCTGGTCGACCCCGACAACCGCTCCCCCGCCCGCTTGTGCACCGGCGAACAGGTCACGGCGGGCCTTGGGACGCGCAAGCTGGCCCTGACCCGGCAGGTTCTGCGGCTGCGTAGGGCCCGTCCCGAGGCGTTCGGTGCGGGCCCCGGCTCGTACCTTCCCTTGAGCGCCGAAGGACCGTCGGCGGAGCACTGCGTGGCCTACGCAAGGGGGGAGCGGGTGGTGACGGTGGTGACCCGGCTGTCCCTGCGGCTGGCGGAATCGGGGGGCTGGCGGGACACTCGGCTCTCGCTTCCGGCGGGCCGGTGGCGGAAGGTGTTCCCCGCCAGTGACCGTCTCTGGGGCCAAGACCGGCTGACGCTCGCGGACCTGCTCACCGACGGCCCGGTTGCCCTGCTGGTCCGCGTAGACGGGTGAGCCGAGATTCGGACCCGGTCCGTGGCGATCCCCTGTGGGCCCTTTGACGTATCCCGTCGCCCCCGGCACAGGTGGCAGGTAAAGGCGCCCCGTCTGATGTAGTGCGGCGGGTGCGGCGTGGGCATGGCAACGGGGTGACACTACTGAGTGAAGTGCGCTACCCCACCGCCGAGGAACTCGCCCGCGCCGCCGGCGCCCTGGTCCACCACCATCCCGGACTCGCACGTCTGGACCAGGCGGGCATCTCCCGCGGCGGGCACCCCTTGTGGGTGCTGCGTGCCGGTCGACCGAGCCTCTCGGCGGAGCACAACGTCCTGGTGGTCGCCGGCGCTCACCCCAACGAGCCGGTGGGCGGGCTGACCGCTCTTGCCCTCGCCCATCGGGTGTTGGAGCAAAGGACGCTACGCTCACGCTGCACCTGGCACTTCCTGCTGTGTGCGGACCCAGACGGCGCCGCCCTGCACCGCACCCCGCAGCCGCGGGACCTGCTGGACTACCACCGCTACTTCTACCGGCCTCCCGGGCCGGAGCAGCCCGAGTGGGCACCCTCGCTCCTTCCCGCGGATCGACTGCCACCGGAAACCCGCGCGCTCATCGGCCTCATCGACGAGTTGCGGCCGGTACTCCAGGTCTCCCTCCACGCGACCGACCTCGGTGGCAGCTGGGTGCAGCTCACCCGCGACATCCCGGGGCTCGCCGAGCCGTTCACGAAGTCAGCCGCTGAACTGCGCATCCCGTTGGAGACCAGTGCCTCCGACGCCGCCGGCTGGCCCTCGTCGGGGCCGGGAATCTTCGTGATGCCTCCGTCGGGCGCGTTGGACCCGGGCCGGGCGCCTGCCGAAGACGCCCGGCTGAGCACCTGGTGCCGCGCTCACCGCTACGCCGGGACCACCGCCATCATCGAGGTTCCGATGTGGGCGAGCGATCTCGTCGACGACCCGGCCCCACACCCCGATCCCGAACAGTCCCTGCACCGGTTCGCAGACCGGCTGCTGGCCGAAGCCGGGCGGGTGGCCGCCGTACTGCGGGCCACGCGCGGCGTGCTACCGCACGAGGGCGACCCCCTCCTGCGCGCTGTCGAGTGGACCTTGGGTTTGATCCCTCACATAGCCACCGGTTGGCTCGACCAACCTCCAGAACAAGCGAGCTCGGCCTGCATCGCGAGCATCGACGCCTTCGGTAGACGTCTGGTGCTACGCGCTGCGGCCATGCTCCTGCGGGTCCTGCGATCATCCGACCGTCCTGGAACTGCCGCCACCACCTTGGAGGGGCTCGTAGCACATTGGTGCGCCACCTTCGCGACGCGCTTCCAGGCGCGCTGGGTGCCCGTGGCCGTACAAGTGGAGCATCAGTCCCGTACCGCTCTGGCGGCGTACGAGCGGCTGCCCGCCCTCGCGGGTTGACTCCTCCTCCCAAGTCGAACGCGGCAGTTGCGGACCCACCGAGGATGTCGCCGCAGTGTGCAGCCCGGCTGCCGCGCACCATCGAGGACGTCTCAACGTGCGGCAAGACGGAAACACATGTGCCCGAAACTCACCTGGTCACCCTCGCGCACCACCGCCGAGCCGGTCACTCGGCGGCCGTTGACCGTGGTGCCGTTCGTCGAGCCGAGGTCCCGCAGCACCCAGGTGCCTTCTTGCATGCCCAGTTCGGCATGCCGCCGGGAAACCGTGTCGTGGCTCAGTCGCAGCCCGCTGCCGGGATCGCGGCCTATGGTGAGGGGGAACGGTCCAGGCTGCGGCAAGAGAAGTCTCGGAAGCTTCTCCACCTGCCAGGCGCGGCGCAGGCCCACCCAGAAGGCAGAAGCCCGGCCGACCCAGCCGAACAGTCTGCGTGAGAGGACGCTCTCCGTGCCCAGGTCGGCGGTGAGTACGGCAAGTTCTTCCCGGCGCCTGGCGACGAGTGCGAGTTCCATCCGGCGCAGGAAGGTGTCATGGGACAACTTGCCCTCTGCGGCTCCATCGCGCAGCCGGCCAAGAACACGCTCCCGCTCGGCATCGGAGGGCCGAGCGGGGTAGGTGTGGGACTCGGAGCTGGACGTCACAGTGGTGATTGTCGGCCCGTCAGTGCCCGGGTGTCCAGAAGGTCCGGCTCCTGCGGCCCATGATGAGGCGAGTGAGAAGAGCGACCGACCCCAGGGAATCGAGGTGATCTGCCGGATGAGGTTCGAGGTGTGGGCGCCGCGGGCGGAGCGGGTGACGCTGCGGCTGAGCCAAGGTGGTGATCGGGATGGCGACGGTCCGCTCGGCGCCCATCCGATGTCGGCGGAGCCGGGGCTGCCCGGGTGGTGGTCCGCCGAGGCTCCGGCCGAGGCTGGCGACCTGTACGGGTTCCAGTTGGACGAGGATCCGACACTGCGCCCTGATCCGCGCTCGCGCAGGCAGCCGCTGGGGCCGGACGGGCTCAGCGCCGTCGTCGACCACGAGGCGTACTCCTGGCGTGCAACGTCACCGGTGAACGTATTGCAGGATGCTGTCATCTACGAGTTGCACATCGGAACCTACACCCCCGAAGGCACCTTCGACGCCGCGTCCGAGCACCTCGACCATCTCGCCGGACTCGGGATCACCCACATCGAGCTCCTACCGGTCTGCCCGTTCCCGGGCAGACACGGCTGGGGATACGACGGGGTCTCCCCATGGGCCGTACACGAGCCCTACGGCGGCCCCGAAGGCCTCAAACGCTTCGTGGATGCCGCCCACGGACACGGTCTCGCGGTCCTCTTGGACGTGGTCCACAACCACCTCGGCCCCTCCGGCAACCACCTCCCCGCCTTCGGGCCCTACTTCACCGACACCCACCACACGCCGTGGGGCGCGGCCGTGAACCTCGACGCGCCCTGCTCCGACGAAGTCCGGGCCTACCTGATCGGCAGTGCGCTGGCCTGGTTGCGCGACTACCGCGTGGACGGACTCCGTCTGGACGCCGTGCACACGCTCGCCGACAACCGCGCACTGGGCTTCCTGGAGGAGCTGTCCGCGCAGGTGGACGCGCTGGCCGGCGAGTCGGGGCGCTCTCTTCTGCTGATCGCCGAGTCGGACCTGGCCGACCCGCGCACCACCACTTCGCGCGAGGACGGCGGCCTCGGCTTGCAGGCCCAGTGGAACGACGACTTCCACCATGCCCTGCACACCTCGCTCACGGGCGAGTCCCAGGGCTACTACGCCGACTTCGCCAAGGCCCCCCTGGCGGCCCTAGCCAAGACCTTGACGCGAGTGTTCTTCCATGACGGCACCTACTCCAGCTTCCGCGGTCGCAGCCACGGTCGTCCCGTCGACCGCCGCACCACTGCCGCACACCGGTTCCTCGGCTACGCCCAGACCCATGACCAGATCGGCAACCGAGCGCTCGGCGACCGGCTTTCCGCCAACGTCTCGGACGGCCTGCTGGCCTGTGCCGCTGCCCTGACGCTGACCGGGCCGTTCGTCCCGATGCTCTTCATGGGCGAGGAGTGGGGAGCGCGTACCCCCTGGCAGTTTTTCACCGATCACACCGATCCGGAGTTGGCCGAGGCCGTGCGTACGGGTCGGCGCCGTGAGTTCGCGGCGCACGGGTGGCAGACCGAGGAGATTCCCGACCCCCAGGACCCACGCACTCGGGACCGCTCCTGCCTCAACTGGGCCGAGTTGGAGCAAACCGGACCCAGAAAGTTGCTCGACTGGCACCGACGCCTGATCACGCTGCGCCACCACCTGCCCGACCTTCGCGACCCCGATCTCGCCTCGGTGCGGGTGGCGTTCGACGAACAGCGGCGCTGGTTCACCTTCCGCCGTGGCGAGGTCCGCGTGGCGGTGAACCTGAGCCCAGAGGCGACCACCGTGGCACTAGGGCGCAACGGCGTCAGGGTTCTGGCGTCCTGGCTCCCCGTCGAACACCCCGGGCAGGACGGGCGGCTGACCATGCCCGGCGAGTGCGCGGTGATCCTGGGCCCCTGATCCGTTGCCCCCGTCGGCACCGGCGAGCATCCCCACGGGACTGCCCTGAGCCCATGAGGGAGGCTGCGCACGGGTGACCGGTGGGTTCGTCGGGGCGCTGAGTCGGGAGCAAGTGGCAGTGTGGAGTCGGGGATATCACTGCAAGCTCACATGTCACACGAGGAACTCATATGCCATGCGTCACTGCCCCCGGGCGGTCGGGACCGGACCGGCATGGGCCAACAGCCGGCCGGCCGCCACGGCAGCCGCGGCCGTGGGCACCTTGGGCACCAGGACCTCCGTGCGGTGCACCAGGGCCGGCGAGGCCAGCGGCACCGCTACCCCCACGCCGGCCGCCCCCGCCACTGACCGCGGCAACAGCGCCAACCCGTGCCCGGCGGCAGCCAGACGGCACAGGGTGCTCACGTCCGTGCCGTCGTACCGCAAGGACTGACGAAACCGCGCACCGGACAACGTCGATCGCAGGCCTTCCAGGGGCAGGGCCGTACCTGGTGCGTCAAGCCAGCGGGCGTCCGCGAGGTCGGCGAGGTCGAGCGCAGGACATCGGGCGAGTGGATGCCCCGCTGGCAACAGCACAGCCAAAGGCTCCTCCGCGACTCCGGTGACGGTGAGGGGCGCGAGGTCGGGCAGCCGAAGGGGATCGCTAGGAGCCGCCACGCCGTCGACGAGCCCGAGGTCACCATCACCGCTGGCCACCGCGAGGGGGACGGTCTCGCGGTCCACCACGCGCAGGGTGACTCCCGTGTTGGGGAGTGCTGCGACGGCTCCCGCACCGAGGGCCAGCGGCGAAGCCGTAACGGTGAGCCGCTCCGGCGGGGACGCGGTCAGGCGCAGCAGGTCCGCCCGGGCCGCATCCAGCCGCAGCAGGAGGGGGCGGGCGTGTTCGAGCAGCCTTTCTCCGGCAGGAGTGGGGGCGACGGGGCGACGGCCGAGCAGGGGCGTACGCAGGTCGCTCTCCAGGGCAGCGATCTGCTGGGACACCGCCGACTGGGTATAGCCGAGCTCTCGTGCGGCAGCGGAGAAGGAGGCGCACCGTGCAACGGTGACGAAGGTGCGCAGCAGGTGGGGGTCCATGACTCCAGTATGAGTGCGCCATAAGGTCACCTGATGGATCAAGCACGATCAATCGTTGGCGCTGAACCAGCTGCCTGATCCAGGATGATCTGCATGACCGACGACACCACGACCGAGGTGCAATCCGCTCCCCGGAGCTTGCCAACCGAACCACACCTGACGATTGTGCCTCGGGCCACGACGGCACGCGTCGCCCTGGTGGGTGACCGCTCACCGCATGTGACCGCCCATTCCCGGATCCCCGCCCTGCTTGATGCGCTCGCCGAACGCGACCGGCTGGTACTGGACGGGTACTGGATCTCGACCGAGGCAGCAGCCGATCCCGCGGCCTGCGGCCTTGAGTCATTCGACGCCGTCTGGTTGCTCCCCGGCAGCCCGTACGCGAGCGAGGCGGGAGCCCTCGCGGCCATCCGCACGGCGCGCGAGCAGGGCATCCCCTTCCTCGGTACCTGTGGGGGTTTCCAGCACACCTTGCTGGAGTACGCGCGGCATGCGAGCGGGCTGCCGCAGGTGGCCCACGCCGAGAACGATCCGGAGGCCGAGGACCTCCTCATCGCACCGCTGGCCTGCTCACTGGTGGGCCACGAGGGCGTCGTCCTGCTGGAAGCGGGTTCGTTGGCGGAACGAATACTGGGCGCCCCGCGCAGCGTCGAGCGCTACCACTGCTCCTACGGGCCGCACCCGCGGCACCTGGCGACCCTGCGCGAGCACGGCCTTCGCTTCAGCGGTCAGGACGAAGACGGACAACCGCGGGTGGCCGAACTCCCCGGCCACCCCTTCTTCCTCGCCAGCCTCTTCCAGCCCGAGTTGTACGGGGACGGCAGCACCCCGCACCCTCTGGTACGCGCACTGGCGGCGGCTGCCGTGGCGCACGCGGCTCGCTAGCGCCGCCACCGGGAGGGTTCGCGGCGTGCGTCGCGGTGCCTGACGCGGCGCAGCACCGCCCCGAGTCCCAGGCGCGCGGTCGGTGCGACAACGCGGCGAGGCGCCCTGCCGAACACCGGGGCCGGTGAACCCTTCCGGTCGCAGCGCCCGCGGGCTGTTCCGGGTGGGGCAGGCTGGCGGCGAACCGGGCATCCGGGCTGATCCGCTATGCTGTGCGTGCACATCGAACGGGCGGCCCGCCGCCCTTCGTGGTGGGTGTAGCTCAGTTGGTAGAGCACCTGGTTGTGGTCCAGGTGGCCGCGGGTTCAAGTCCCGTCACTCACCCTTTCTCCCTTGGGGGCACGAGATCCTTCTCGTGCCCCCAAGTCGTACCCACCCGGCCGTTCCGCGGTGCCCGTCGCACGAGGCCCATCACACTGGTCTGCCGCGGGGGCGAAGGGGGCTCCGGGGCGGACTTCGAGTCGCGACCACCGCTCACGGGCGGGTATCTGCCACCCCACCTCCATGAGTGGGCTAGGACCAGAGCAACGGCGCGAACCCGACTTGCGCAATGGCTGTGAGTGAGGTCGCGCGGTACGCCGCAATGTCACGCATCACAGCATTCCCGCACAGCGGACGCAGCACAGCGAATATCGGGCGCTCCCTCCATGAGGGGTTCCACTTCGACGAACGGCGCACTGGAAGAGGTTCGGAAACCAGAGGTCCGCGCGTCCGCGAGCCAGTCGGGCCTCACAGCACCGCGCGGGCGAATACCGGAAACGGCGCCCCCCTACCATCGTGCGAAACCCCAAAAGAACGACACCTGCGCGCTGACTCTTTGGAGAAGTAGCCGATGTGCGCCAACACCGCTGTGGGCGTTTGATTTCGGTCACACAGGAGGTCGCCGCCCGTAACACGGCGCCGCTTCCATGCATGCGACTGCGCTGAAACCCCGACCCCGCCCACCGACGGCCGGACCGGGGATAACCAGAAACCTCTCAACTGACGTACCCCCGAAGGGCAAGGCAGAGATGGCACGTGTCGCCGCCCGGCTCTCCAGTAACGGAGAGCAGAGCACCCACCCGGTCGACGAGGTGCTCCCCGTACCCCGGCTCGCGCTTTACGGGTTCCAGCATGTACTGGCGTTCTATGCGGGCGCCGTTATCGTTCCGATCCTCGTGGGCTCGGCGCTCGGGCTCAGCACCGAGCAACTGGTCTACCTGATCAACGCGGACCTGTTCACCTGCGGCATAGCCTCGATCATCCAGGCTTGGGGCATAGGCCGGGTGGGCGCCCGGCTACCGCTGATCCAGGGCGTCACCTTCACCGCGGTCTCCCCGATGATCGCCATCGGACTGGGAGCCGGCGGTGGCACCTCGGCCCTGTTGGTCATCTACGGCGCCGTGATCACGGCCGGTATGGCCACCTTCGCCTTCGCCTGGCTCCCGGCCAAGGCCTTCCGTGCGGTCCTGCGGATCTTCCCGCCCGTGGTGACCGGCTCGGTGATCACGATCCTCGGCATCGTACTCATCCCCGTCGGCCTCAACGACGCGGCGGGCGGCCTCGGCAGCCCCGACTACGGTGACCCCAAGAACTTCGCCTACGCGGGCGGGACCATGCTGTTCATCCTGGTCCTGATGAAGATCGGTAAGCCCTTCCTGTCGAGCATCTCGATCCTGTTGGGCCTGGTGGGGGGCACCGCCCTGGCCTTCCTGCTCGGCGACGCGTCCTTCGCCGACGTGGGCAAGTCAGACTGGATCGGCGTCACCACGCCGTTCCACTTCGGAATGCCGCGCTTCGAGTGGTTCCCCATCCTGCTGATGCTGATCGTCATGCTGATCACGATGGTGGAGACCACTGGCGACACCTACGCCATCGGCGACATCGTCGGCAAGAAGATCGACGGCGAGACGGTTGCCCGCGCTCTGCGCGCCGACGGGGCGGCCACGGCACTGGGCGGCATCCTCAACTCCTTCCCCTACGTGGCCTTTGCGGAGAACGTGGGCCTGGTGCGGATGACTAAGGTCAAGAGCCGGTTCGTGGTGGTGGCCGCGGGTGTCTTCATGATCATCCTTGGTCTCCTGCCGAAGGCGGCGGCGGCGGTGGCCGCCGTCCCGCACCCGGTCCTCGGCGGCGCTGCGACCGTGATGTTCGCCATGGTCGCCCTGGCCGGCATCCAGACGCTGGCCAAGGTAGATCTCAAGGAGGAGAAGAACGCGCTGGTCGTGGGAATCTCGCTGGCCGTCGCGCTCCTTCCCCCGACGGTTCCGGTCTTCTTCCAGGAAGGCATGAACAAGGACCTGTCCTCCCTGCTGAACAGTGGCGTCACCTTGGGTGCGACCGCTGCGATCGTCTTGAACCTGGTGTTCAACGGCCTCGGCAAGCCCTCCGTCGGCGAGCTCCCCGCCGGGGCCGTTCCTGCCCCCGCCGCCCCCGTGGACGGTCCTGCCCCGGACGGCCCCTCCGCACAGGCCCCCTCCTCCCCGGACTCCGCCTCACAGGTGCCGGCTACCACCGCCTCCGAGGCGGCGGAAGCCCTGATCAACGCCCCGGTCCCGGCCGAGGGCCCGGCGCCCGTACCCGATCAGGACGGCCCCTCCGCCCAGACCCCGGCCTCCCCGGCTTAGGTACCGGAGCCGCTGCGCATCGCAGCCCGGTGAAGACAAGACGGCGGCGACCGGGTAGGGGCGTTACCCCCTCACCCGGGCGCCGCCGTCAGGCATGGAGCAAGCCCGAGCAGCGTCGACCCGCAGGATGTCGGGGCTACCGCTCTTCGTCCGGGGTCAGCCGGAGCGAGATGGAATTGATGCAGTAGCGCTGGTCCGTGGGGGTGGGGTAGCCCTCGCCATCGAATACGTGACCGAGGTGCGAGCCGCACTTCGCGCACCGCACTTCGGTGCGGACCATTCCGTGTGAGGTGTCGGCCAGGAGCTCCACGGCCTCCGTGTCACGCGCGTCGTAGAAGCTGGGCCATCCGCAGTGCGACTCGAACTTCGTTTCGGAACGGAAGAGTTCAGCCCCGCAGGCCCTACAGGAGTAGACCCCGGCGGTCTTGGTCTCGGTGTACTCGCCGCGGAAGGCGGGCTCGGTGCCGGCGAGCCGGAGCACCTGGTATTCGGCCGGAGTCAGTTCGGCCTGCCACTGCTCGTCCGGCTTCTCGATCTCGTACGCCATGGCGCGCACTCCCCTCGGTTCGGTGGCTCTTCGACGCGGTGCCGCGCCCCTGCGGGGCTCGGGCGGGCGTGCGCCTCAGCCGGCCAGGCGGGCAAGGATCGCGGGGCCGAGGTCCGTGACGTCGCCCGCCCCCATGGTGAGAACGAGATCGCCGGGCTTGGCCATTCCAGCGATGAGTTCCGCCACCGCTCCCTTGTCGTGTTCGGCGGTGACGTCGGCGCCCGCCGCCCGGGCCGCGTCGATGATGATCGAGCTGGTGATGCCGGGGATCGGGTCCTCGCGCGCCGGGTAGATGTCGAGTACGACCGAGGCGTCGGCGAGCGCCAGCGCCTGACCCATCTCGATGCCCAACTCCTGGGTACGGGAGAAGAGGTGGGGTTGGAAGACCACCAGGACCCGAGCGTCTGCGGCGGCCGGGCGGATCGCTTCCAGGTCGGCGGTCATCTCGGTCGGGTGGTGCGCGTAGGAATCGATGACCTGTACTCCGCCGGCCTCGCCCTTGAGCTGGAGTCGGCGCTTGACTCCGGTGTAGCTGCCGAGCGCCGGGGCCAGCTGATCGGCGGGGACGCCCAGTGCGGCGCCGGCGGCGAGGGCTGCCACCGCGTTGTGCGCGTAGTGGCGACCGGGAACGGAGACGGTGAAGGTGAGCTGCGCACCGTCGATGACGACGGTCACCTCGCTGCTCAGGCCGTGTGCGCTCACGTCGAGAATGCGGACGTCGGCCGTCTCGCTCTCCCCGTAGGTCACGACCCGCACGGGCAGACTCAAGCGGACCCGGCGGGTGAGCTCGGCGGCTCCGGCCTGGTCGGCACAGATCACGAGGGTGCCGCCTTCGACGATCCGGGCGACGAAGGTCTCGAAGGACTCGTAGATCTCCTCCATCGAGGCGTAGTTCGCGTGGTGGTCGAGTTCGGCGTTGAGGACGATGGCGACCTCGGGGGCGTACTTGTGGAAGCTGCGATCACTCTCGTCCGCCTCGGCGACGAAGATCTCGCCTTCGCCGTGGTGGGCGTTGGAGCCGGGCGCGTCCAGGTCACCGCCGATGGCATAGGACGGGCCGAGGCCCAGCGAGGCCAGCGAGACGGCGAGCATGGAGGTGGTGGTGGTCTTGCCGTGGGTGCCGGCCACGGCGATGGGGCGCAGCCCGTTCATGAGGGAAGCGAGCGCGTCGGAGCGGTGGACCACCGGGATGCCCAGTTCGGCGGCTCGGGCGAGCTCGGGGTTGTCGGCGCGGATGGCGCTGGAGACCACGACGCTGGAGGCGTCCGCCGCAAGGTGGTCGGCCGCGTGGCCGATGTGGACGGTTGCCCCCAGGGCCCGCAGGGCGTCCGCGGTGGCGGAGTCCCGCGCGTCGCTGCCGGCCACCTTGGCGCCGCGCTGCGTGAGGATCTTGGCGATGCCCGACATTCCGGCGCCGCCGATGCCGATGAAGTGCGGTCGGTCCATGGCTGTGGGCAGGCCGGACGGCGTCATGCGGGTCGCTCCAGGTCCATCGGGGTGCAGTACGAGGTGCGCAGTACGGGACTGCGGCCGTGCCCGGCAGGGGCGCGACCCGGCAAGCCTAGCGTCCGTGGGGAGTGCGGTTCCGGAAAGGCGGCCGGGGTCGTCCGGTGACCACGCCGGTTGACGGCTGCCCGTCTCACCGGTCCCTGCGCTCAGTCGTTGTGGGCGAAGAGCTTGAGGACGGGGACACCGACCTTGTGCCGGGCACGGGAGGCCCAGTCCCGGTGGAAGAACTCCTCCACGAAGTGGGGCGCGGTCAGGACGATGACCTCGTCCGCGCCGGATTCCTCCACCACCGACTTGAGCTTGTCCAGCGGATGATCCTCCACGAGGTGACCGACGGCCTGGCTGCCGCTGTCGAGCAGGGCCTGGACGGAGTGCGCGAGAGCCGTCTCCGCCGGGCCGCGGGCTCCTTCGCCTCCCGGTTCGTCGCCCTCACGGATGGCCTCCGGGAGTTCACCGAGGGCGACGTCGTCGATGGCGCGCAGCAGCCTGTCCTGATCGCCCCGGGGTTGCAGGAGGACGATGAAGGAGACCGGGTCCTCTCCGTGCAGGGTGGTGACGAAGTCCACGTCTACGGATGTCAGAGGTCTCTCGATCATCAAAACGCTCGTGAACACGGACGCCCTCTCCTTCATGGACCGTGGCCCCTGCGGAAACCATCCTGCCCCGCTGTGACACGGGGCCGCGCTGACAGCATGCCCAGCCGACGTAAAGCGGAACGACAAATTCCGCTTGTTGTCAGATCCGACGGTAACGCGAGTAGAGGAAGCCGGCCTCCTCCAGCACGGACACCAGCCCGAGCCGTTCGGGCACGGCCAGGGCGGGGCCCCCGGCGATCCGTTGTGCACTGCCGGCGGTCAACATCGGGGACAGGGTCAAGCACAGCTCGTCAACGACCGAGGCCGCGATGAACTGCCCGAGCAGCCGCGGCCCGCCCTCGGTCAGCTGCCGCCGATATCCCCGCGCCCCCAGGGCTTTCACGGCTCGCTCCGGATCCACCGCGACGCCTTCGCCTGCGAACACCACCTCGACCCCGGCTCGGCGCGCGGCGGCGACGCGGTCGCCCGGAGCTCCCGCGCCCGTGAGGACCAACGACGGCACCAGCGCAGACGCGAACAGCGGCAGCGAGAGGTCCAGGTCCAGACCGGCACTGACCACCGCGATGGCCGCAGCTGGACCCTGGCCCGCAGCAGCACGACGGGCCGCGAAGGCCTCCCGCGCGCGAGCCGGGCGGTAGCCCTCCTGGCGCACGGTCTGGGCGCCGACGACCACCACGTCCGCCAGCGCTCGCAGGGTGCCGAAGATCCGCATGTCGGTGGCACAGGAGATGGGCTGCGAACGCCCCTCGTGCTGCGCGGCACCGTCCAGCGTGGAAACCATGTTCGCGCGGAGCCAGTGGCTGGGTGCGCCGGCGCGTACTCCGTCCGGGCGATGGTCCGCGTCGGCCCCGGGGCCACACGGGACACAGTCATCAGCCGAGCCCTCCGCCGGCCGGAAGGCCGGGCCGGTCAGGTCCGTGGCCGGTTCCCGGCCCTGTTCGTCCGCGAGGGGCGGATAGGCGTACGCCTCCGCCAGGTCGTCCAGGGTCCATTCCCGGTCACGGTTCTCGGCTGTCTGATCGGTCACAGGGAACAGGCGTCGCATGCGGTGCAGTGTGACACGCGCCTAGAGTTGATTGCTGTGTCAACCTCCCTCTCCGCGTCCCGGCGGAGTCCGATAGCCGACGCGGGCCCGCAGTCCCTGTGCGCCCGCGAGCCTCAGGTGCCCGCCGACCGGCTGGTGGCCGAGATGGTCCCCCCACCGCGCTTCGACTCGGTGCGGTTCGAGACGTACCTGCCGGATCCCAACCAGCCGAGCCAGGCGCAAGCAGTGACCGTCCTTGGTTCCTTCGCCGCCGGACTCGGCGGAGCGCACGCGAGCGGCTCCGGCAAACGCCGGTGGTTCTCGAAGAAGCCGGTCGAACCCGCCGGCCCCCGCGGGGTCTACCTGGACGGCGGCTACGGAGTGGGCAAGACCCACCTGTTGGCCTCGCTCTGGCACGCGACCCCGGCCGCCCCCGAATACAAGGCGTTCGGCACCTTCGTCGAGCTGACCAACCTGGTCGGCGCGCTCGGCTTCCAGCAGACCGTGCAGACGCTCGGCGACCACCGGCTCCTGTGCATCGACGAGTTCGAACTCGACGACCCGGGCGACACCGTGCTCGTCTCCAGCTTGCTCAGTCGCCTGGTCGACAAGGGCGTGGCACTCGCGGCCACCTCCAACACCCTGCCCGGCAAGCTCGGCGAGGGCCGCTTCGCGGCGGCCGACTTCCTGCGCGAGATCCAGGGCCTTTCGGCGCATTTCCGCCCACTGCGCATCGACGGTGAGGACTACCGCCACCGCGGGCTGCCCGCGGCGCCCGCGCCGTACGGCGACGAAGAGGTCACCAAGGCGGCGTACGCGACACCGGGTGCCAGCCTCGACGACTTCCCGGGCCTGTTGGAACACCTGGCCAGGGTCCACCCGAGCCGCTACGGGGCACTCACCGACGAGCTCTCCGCGGTGTGCCTGACCGATGTGGGACCGGTTCCGGACCAGTCCACGGCACTGCGTCTGGTGGTGCTGGCCGACCGGCTCTACGACCGGGAGGTTCCGGTGCTCGCCTCGGGGGTGCCCTTCGACCACCTGTTCAGTGAAGAGATGTTGAACGGTGGCTACCGCAAGAAGTACTTCCGCGCCATCTCCCGCCTGACGGCCCTGGCGCGCGACGCAAAGGGCTTGGTGGACCAGTAGGTTGGGGCCGGTCGGGCCGTGCCACACGGTCCGACCGACCGCCCAGCGCGGTCGGCGGGCTCGACGACGCCCACGTCCGACCGCAGCGACATCCGATTGGGGATCACCATGGCCACCACGCGTCACGCGCACACCGTCTGGGAAGGCAACCTGCTGGAGGGCTCGGGCGAGGTCACCCTCGACTCCTCGGGCCTCGGCACATACCAGGTCTCCTGGCCCGCGCGCGCGGAAGAGCCCAACGGGAAGACCAGCCCGGAGGAGCTCATCGCCGCTGCGCACTCCAGCTGCTTCTCCATGGCGCTGTCCAACATCTTGGCCAAGGCGGGCAACCCGCCGACCCGCATGAACACCTCGGCGGCCGTCACCTTCCAGCCCGGCGAGGGCATCACCGGCATCCACCTGACGGTGGAGGGCAACGTGCCGGGCCTGGATGAGGAAGGCTTCAAGGCCGCCGCTGAGGACGCGAAGAAGAACTGCCCGGTAAGCCAGGCCCTGACCGGAACCACCATCACCCACGAGGCCAAGCTGATCTGAGCCAGACCGGTTTCGACGGGCGAACAGCCGGGAGCGGGCACGAGCGACCGGTGCCGACAACGGCAATCAGATGGCCGAGCCGCTCGGCTTCCCCGCCCTCGTGACCGGCTCCGGGTGCGCCACGGCGACACTCCCAGGCGCGCCGTGACCCGTATGTCCCACCGGTGCTCGGTGGCTGGTGGTACACACATGCGGGTCACGTCTGCTGCTCTGCTCCAGGGAGTTGCCCCATGCCCGCAACCCGCCGGCAGGTCCTGTCCAGGACCGGGGCGGTCGCTGCGATCGCCTTCAGCGGCGCGCTCGGCGAACTGTTCCACGGAACCTGCGCCGCTGCGCCAGCACCGGGACCGCAGGGGTACGGGCCGCTGGTGCCCGATCCTCGGGGGCTGCTCGACCTGCCGGCGGGATTCCGGTACCGGGTCCTCTCGCGCGCCGGGCAGGTCCTGCGATCGGGAGAAGGGTCGGTACCGGGCAACCACGACGGGATGGCCGCCTTCACGGTGCCCGGGAACGGTGCTCCAGGTGGCGTACGGTTGGCGCGCAACCACGAGAACCGGGCGGACGCCGAGTTCGCGGTGCCGCTCGCGGAGGGGCTGACCTATGATCCGGTCGCGCGCGGCGGGTGCACAGTACTCACCCTCGATTCACACAACAATGTCACCGGTGAACGTGTAGCCCTAGCTGGTACCGCCGTCAACTGCGCCGGCGGACGCACCCCCTGGTCCACCTGGCTGAGCTGCGAGGAAACAGAGGACCGGGCCGGGGCGGGCGGCTACACGCGCGATCACGGGTTCGTCTTCGAAGTCGACCCCGCCCACCCCGAGCGCACCGGTGCCGAACCGCTCACCGCGATGGGGCGTTTCGCGCACGAAGCCGTCGCGGTGGACCCGTACACGGGAGTCGTCTACGAGACCGAGGACGCCTTCGTCCAACCCTTCGGCCTCTTCTACCGCTTCCTCCCCGAACATCCGCTCGGCGGACCGGGGTCGCTGAGGGCAGGTGGTCGGCTGGAAGCCCTGCGCGTTCCCGGGGTCCCGGACCTGTCCGTCGTGCAGGAGTCGGGCACGAGTTTCGACGGGGTCGAATGGGTGCCGGTGCCCGATCCGCTGGCCCAGGTCACACCTGTGCGCCTGCAGGACTTCGGGCCCCGCCCGATCACACACGCCCAGAAGCTGGAGGGCTGCTACTGGGGCGGCTCCTGCGTGTACTTCGTCTCCAGCTACGCGCGCAGCCGCGAAGGATCGGCAGCGGACCATCAGGGGCAGGTGTGGCGCTACGACCCGCGGCGGGGCCGCCTGAGTCTGGTGGTGGTCTTCGGTCCCTCGGCGGACGTACAACTGCCCGGGGAGGCTCCTGACAACATCTGTCTGGCTTCCGACGGCGGTCTGATGGTGTGCGAGGACGGCCTCGGCGTGCAGCACGTGTTCGGGCTGACCCGTTCCGGGCACGTCTATCCGATGGCACGCAGCGCCCAGGACATCGGGGTGCCGGGCAAGCCCGCGTGGAGCGAGTTCGCCGGGGTGACCTTCGCCCCCGACGGTTCGACGATGTACGTGAACAGCTACAGCCCGGGCACCACCTTCGCCGTGACCGGCCCGTGGGCGGGCAGTCGGTCGGGCGGCGCCTGGAGATCCTGAGGTCGCGCAGCCGCGCCCGCCACTCCCCGCAGGTCCGCACGCAGAAGGCCGCCGGGCTCGCCGGCGTCGTGCGCACGGGCGGGGAGCTCGCCTCGCTCCAGAGCGGCTCTTCGGCGCCGGCACCACCGTTGGGTGCTGATGGTGCCCCAGGGGAGGGACACCATCAGCACGGGTGGCGCCGTCCGAGGGGTGCTCCACCGATACGGCACCCTGGTACTTGCTTGCGGCGGACCAGAAGCGGTGTCGCGACGGGCCGTCAGCAGAAAACTGATGGAGCATCCGCGCACGCTCGGTCCGTGGGCCTCAAGGCCGAATTCGGTAGGGGTGAGTGCCGCGGACAACCAATAGCCACATAGTCATATATTTTCTATGTGTGACCATTTGCGCACGAAACGTTCCCGCCCTGGCCGCAATGCTGGCCGTTCTCGGCTCTACCCTGACTGCTTGCGCGGGTGGCACCGCCGGTTCCGCAAGCACCGGCGCTCACATCACCGGCACACGCACCACCGCGACCGCGAGCCCCGATACCTCCGCAACCCCTGCGACCTCCCCCAAGCCGGCACCAAAGGCCGGCGCCCCGAAGTCGCAGCAACCCGCCCCCGCCAAGCCCCCCGTGCTGGCCCTCGCACCGGGCGGCCTCACGCCCGTGTTCGAAAGAGCCGCCAACCGCACCGACAAGACGGTCGCACTCACCTTCGATGCCGACATGACGGCGGACCAGGGCCCGCGGGCCGCCCGTGGTGAACGCTTCGACAACCCGCAGCTGATCGCGACACTGCGGCGACTCAAGGTGCCGTCGACGGTCTTCATGACTGGCCGCTGGGCTGAGGAGTACCCACAGCAGGCGAGGTCCATCGGAACGGACGAGCTCTTCGAGGTCGCCAACCACTCGTACAGCCACCACGCCTTCACGGAGCCCTGCTACGGACTGCCCGTACTGGATACCGCAGCTGCACGGGCAGATGTGGACCGGGCGTTCGAGTCCTTCCGCCGAGCAGGGGCACGCAACACCGTGCCGTACTTCCGCTTCCCGGGCGGCTGCTACGACGATGCGGCGCTCCGCGCGATCTCCGGGTCCAAGGTCACCGCGGTGCAGTGGGACGTGGTCAGCGGGGACGCCTTCGCCACCGACGCGGACGCGGTGGCCGAGCAGGTGCTGGCCGGGGTCCGACCGGGTTCCGTGGTGGTGATGCACTGCACGCGCAGCGCCGCGCCGGTGACGGAGCAGGCCGTGCTGCGCATCGTGCCGGAACTACGCAAGCGTGGCTACCGCTTCGTGAAGGTCTCCCAACTCATCGGCCGCTGACCCGGAGGACCGCCGATCATCCCGAGCAGGCACCCCGCTGGGCCTCCTGCCACTCGCACACCGGGCAGAGCACCACACCTGGGGTGTCGAGCGCGTACTCAGTGGGCCGTGCGCACAGCACGCAGTCCGCGCAGGAAGTCCCCGGCCGGCTTTGCGCAGGCGTGGCCGACGGAACCTCGGTGGGACAGTACGGCTGCTGGTC
Organism: Streptomyces sp. NPDC006879; assembly: GCF_042869595.1. Classification (NCBI taxonomy): domain Bacteria; kingdom Bacillati; phylum Actinomycetota; class Actinomycetes; order Kitasatosporales; family Streptomycetaceae; genus Streptomyces; species Streptomyces sp. NPDC006879. The sequence goes on along the minus strand of NZ_JBIAGC010000003.1, from coordinate 218,373 downwards.
GTCCATGCGTACGAGCCTACTGCGGACTGCTTCCCGTATCGGAGCGGTCTGGCGTCACATGTCACCCCACGATGTCATGTGTGTCCGATGCCGGTGGGCCAGCCAGACTCGGGGCACAGCTGTGACTGCGCGGCCGGCCACCACCAGGAACAACAGGCACCCGACGCCCCAGAGGTGGAGGCCCATCCGGCCTGCGGACCGCGTGCGGGCCCTGGCAGACTGGGCGGGTGAGTCAGCAGGAGAGCACCACCGAACCATTCGAGCCCGGCCCCCAACAGCCGGAAGCGACCCGGCGGGACGCAGCGCCGCAGTTCGTGCTGCCGATGGTGGTGCGGATCGAGAAGTCGGAGCCGCCGGCACGCACCGACGCCCTGGAGACGGCGGCTCGGGCGGTACTGGTGTTGCTCTGCGACGAGCGCGCGCGAGCCGGTGGCGAGTGGGCGGAAGCAGTGAGGGACTGGCAGGACGGGCGCATCCGAAAGGTGGTCCGGCGGGCGCGTGGCGCGGAGTGGCGCAAGGCGGAGACCCTGCCAGGTATCACCGTTAGTGGTGTCATGTCACAGGTACGGGTATACCCACCGGTGCCACTGGATAGCTGGCCCAAGGAACTCGCCAAACTCCAGGTCTCGGGAACCGAGCTGGCGGACCCCGCAGCGCCGCCGATGCCCAACAGCGACGACCCCGTCCTCTGGCTCAGCCCCGAACTGGCGATGTCGGCCGGGAAAGCCATGGCTCAAGTCGGGCACGGCGCGCAGTTGGCCTGGTTGGAGCTGTCCACCGCCGAACGGGAGCGGTGGTGTGCAGCAGGTTTCCCACTCGCCGTGCGCACCGCGGAGCCGACCCGGTGGCGCGAGTTGACCTCATCGGGTCTTCCGCTGGTACGGGACGCCGGGTTCACCGAGATCGCCCCCGGCTCCTGCACCGTGGTGGCCGACCACCCGTCGCTGCGGGGTGACTGAGCCCTCGACACGCCCCTCGTCCCGTCGCCCTGTGCCGAACCGGCGGACCGGGACCCTTGGCGTGCGGATCCCCACCCGGGACGCGGGGCTGGCGCAAGCCGCGGAACCTCAAATGTAGCTCTGAACGTCCCCGCTCCTGGGTTGGCATTGGTCCGCCAGGGCCATGACACCACCGATACCGAGCACAGGAAGGGAGAGGCCGTGGAGCCCAAGACGCGCCTGGGGACAGGCATCGGCTGGCGACCGGAGATCGCGGCGGCGATAGAGCGCCTGCCCGGGCTCGACTGGGTCGAGGTCGTTGCTGAGAACATCTGCCCCGGCCACTTGCCCGCCTCCCTGCAACGACTCAGGGATCGGGGTGTCACCGTGGTGCCGCACGGCGTCTCCCTGGGGCTCGGCGGCGCCGATGCGCCGGATCAGGGCCGCCTCGAAGACCTCGCCCAACGAGCCCTCGCGCTCAAGGCCCCGCTCGTTACCGAGCACATCGCCTTCGTCCGGGGAGGCGGGAGTCTGACCGCTTCCCCACGGCTTGAGGCCGGCCACCTCCTACCGGTCCCCCGGACCTGGGCCGCGCTGCGGGTGCTGTGCGAGAACGTACGGATCGCGCAGGACTGCCTGCCGGTACCGCTGGCTCTTGAGAACATCGCCGCGCTGTTCGGGTGGCCCGACGACGAACTGTCCGAAGGGCAGTTCCTGGCCGAACTCGTCGAACGCACCGGCGTTAAACTGCTGATCGACCTGGCGAACCTGCACACCAACCGGGTCAACCGGGGTGAGGACCCGCACGCCGCCCTGGACGCGATCCCACTTGAGGCGATCGCCTACGTGCACGTGGCCGGCGGAGTCGAACGCGAAGGGGTGTGGCACGACACCCATGCCCACCCGGTCCCCCCGCAAGTATTGGAACTGGTGAGGGAGTTGCGCTCGCGCACCGACCCGCCAGGCGTGCTGCTGGAGCGCGACGACGACTTCCCGACGGAGGCCGAACTCGCCGGTGAGCTCGCCTCGATCCGCACCGCGCTCACCGCCGTGGCCGCATCCCCCGTGCGGGCCGGCAGCCGGGAAGCCGCGCCCGCCCTCGCCCCGGCCCCGCGCGAGGCGCTGGCGGCCCTGCGGGAGCGCGTCGGCCTGACCCAGACGGCCCTGCTGTCAGCGCTGGTGGCGGGGACCCCCGTGCCCGAGGGCTTCGATGCGGCACGGATACGGATGCAGAGCCGGGCGCTGGCCGCGAAACGGGCCGCGGTGGTGGCGAAGGTCGCGCCCGAACTGCCGGAGATCCTGGGCGCCGGATTCCACCCCGACTTCCTGCGCTACGCGGCCGTCCACCCGATGTCGGACGGCTACCGGCGGGACGCCCTCAACTTCGCCGAGCACCTGCTCATCTCGAGGCGGCCACAGGATCCTGTGGCCCGTCGCAGGCTGACGGCCTGGTGGCAGGAGCGCGCCGGCGTCAGGCCGTTGGGCCTCGCTACCCGTCTGGCTCATCGAGCCCTGGCCAAAGCCCGTCTTCCCCACCCTCGGGTGCCGACCTTGGGGACCCGGCGATCCGGCCTGCGCTCCACCGAGCTCCCGCCCGCTCTCGCCACGAGGTGAACGTCTTGGATGCAATCGCCCTGATCGTCTGGCTCCTCGTGCTGGGCTCGGCCACCGGGCTGCTGTTGTCACAGACAACGAGCCGACGCGCGGCGACACGGGCCAGCGCACCGCTCGACCGGTCCCAGGCCGCGTTCCTCAGCGGTGGACCGGGGCGGGCTGTCGACGCGGCCCTCGTCGCCCTTTCCGCCGACCGGCGCCTGCTGATAGGTGGGCCCGGCATCGTGTCCGTCGCCGCGGGCGCGCGGGCACACGAACAAGTGGAGCAGGCCGTGCTCTCCGCAGCCGCCACGGCACCGGACGGAGCCCTACACCGGCTGCGCTACGAGGTGATGCGCAGCCACGCCGTCCAGGAGATCGGCGACCTTCTCGCCGCTCGCGGGCTCCTGACTGCGCCCGGTCGTCCGAACGGCCGCCGCCGCTGGGCCCTGGCCCAGGCGGTGCTCTGCGGCCTCGCGGTCCCCGCCGCGTTCGCTCTTTCCTTCATCCAGTTCTTCTCGGAGGAGGACGGCCATGCCGATCAGGGTCTGCCATTCGTCGTGCAGGTGTTGCCCGTACTCATCGGCGGTCTGGTGGTCGGCGTGGTCCGTGCCCGCGCTGAGGGCCGCCGAGTCACCGCCGCAGGTCGACAGGCCGTCCGCGAAGCCCACGCGGAGCACCCGCCCACCAGTGATCCCGGGTGGCTGGTGGCACTGCGCGGGGTGCGCTCGCTACCGGACCTGGCGCTGCGCCGCTCCCTGCTGGCCGCCGCCCGGTCGCTGCCCACCACGGGCCACGTCCGAAACGCGAACCGCGGCTCGGACTCGGACACCCCACCGGTGGTCCTCTGGTGCGCAGGAACCGCTGGCGGACCCCACAGCGGGTGCGGAGGGTCTACCGGCAACGGCTGTGGTTCGAGCTCCGACAACGGCAGCGACGGGTCCTCTTCCCACGGTTCCGGCTGCTCGTCCAGCGGCTCCAGCTGCGGGAGTTCCAGTTCGAGTTGTGGCAGCAGTTGCTCCTGATCTCAGCAGTGTGCCTGGCGGCTTCGTCCCTCGTCGAAGTGGCGCCACCGGGACTGCGCCGAAGCAGCCGGCGTCCGCCGCATCCGGAGCCCGCGCCGGTGTCGCTGGACGGCGGCGCTGCCTGGTCCCCGGTACGAGGACCCGGCTCACACCTGCCGTCTGAACTTCCGGGCGGGTCCGGCTGCGTCGTGTCGGGGCTGGTCCCCCGTCGGTTCGGGGGCACGATCCCCCACTGGCCTCGGCCGGCCCGTCACGATCAACTCGGTGGCGGGCCGCTCGATCCGTCCCCCCAGGGGAGGTCAGGCCAGTCCGTCGACCAGATCGGCGACGGACTTCCGTCGTCCGGTGAAGAAGGGCACCTCTTCACGGACGTGCATGCGGGCCTCGGAGGCCCGCAGGTGGCGCATCAGGTCGACGATCCGGTAGAGCTCGTCGGCCTCGAAGGCCAGCAGCCATTCGTAGTCGCCCAGCGAGAAGGAGGCGACGGTGTTGGCCCGGACATCGGGATAGCCGCGGGCCATCTTGCCGTGGTCGGCGAGCATCCGGCGCCGGTCCTCGTCCGGAAGCAGATACCAGTCGTAACTGCGTACGAACGGGTAGACGCTGACGTAGTCGCGTGCGTTCTCGTCGGCCAGGAAGGCGGGGATGTGCGACTTGTTGAACTCGGCGGGACGGTGGAGCGCCATGTTCGACCACACCGGTTCCAACGCGCGACCCAGCTTGGTGCGACGGAAGAGGTTGTAGGCACCCTGCAACTCGTCCGCGGTCTCCGCGTGCCACCAGATCATGACGTCGGCGTCGGCGCGCAGCGCGGAGACGTCGTAGGTGCCCCGGACGGTGATGTCCTTGGCGGCCAGCTGGTCGAAGAGCTCCTGCACCTCGTCGGCGTAACCGGCGCGGTCCTCGGGGAGCACGTCCCGCAGCTTGAAGACGGACCACAGGGTGTAGCGGATGACCTCGTTGAGGTCCTTCGCCTTCTTCCCCGCGTTGGGAATCTTCTCTGGTGCAGTCATGTGCCTATTGTCCCGTGTCCGAATGAATGCTCGGCGCCAGGGTGTCCCCCAGCGCTGTGGTGATCTCCTCGGCGGCGCGCGTGGCGCTGGCGATGCACGCCGGGATGCCCACACCCTCGTACAGCGCACCGCAGACCGCGAGGCCCGGCTGTGCGGCCACCGCGGCACGGATCCGGGCGACGCGAGCCAGGTGACCGACGGGGTACTGGGGCAGTCCGCCGTCCCACCGGGTCACCGTGGAGGCGACCGGGCGGGCGCCGAGCCCGGTGGCCTCGCCCAGGTCACTCAATGACACGGCGATCAGCTCGCCGTCGTCGCGCTTGAGATCGTTCTCGTCGCCGTAGCGGCCGATGGAAGCCCTCAACACGAACAGGTCGGGGTCTACCTCCGCCACCCAACTCCACTTGTTGCTGGAGAAGGTGGAGGCCTTGATAGTGCGGCCGTCCACCGGCGGCACCAGGAATCCGCTGCCGGCCAGCTGCGGGGAGAGGTCAGCACGCCGGAAGGCCATCGTGACCAGGGCCATGGAGGCGTACTCGACGGCGCGAAGCTCCATGGCCGCCGCGGGCGCGAGCCCGGCCAGGAGCTCCGCGGCCGGGCTGGCGGGCACGGCCAGCACCACTGCGTCGGCGGTGAGGGCCTCGCCGGTGTCGGTGGTCACGTGCCAACCCGTCGCCGTACGGCTGAGGCTGCGCGCTGACGTGTGGCATTGCACGGTCACACCCGCAGTGTGCAGCGTTTCCACGAGGGCCATCGGCAACCGTCCGACACCCCCCGCGATCCCCTGGAACACCGGCCCCGGCGCCGCGGCGGCGACGGCCGCCTGAGCCTGCACGGCGCGCACGCTCTCGCCCAGGGTCCGATGCCCCCGGGCCGCTTCATAGAGCTTGGGGACGGCCGCCCGCAGCGAAATGCGGTAGGCATCCCCTGCGTACACCCCACCGAGGAGGGGCTCGACCAGCCGGTCCACGACCTCAGGTCCCAACCGGGCCGCCACATAGGCGCCGATCGCGATGTCATCGCCGACCTCGACCGGCGGGAGCGCCTCGTCCTGCGCCGCACGGGCGAGTCCTTCGGCCGAGAGCACACCGGATTCGGCCAGCTGGTTCAGGTCTCCGGGCACACCCATCAGATGGCCGCGTGGCATCGGGCGCAGCGCACCTCGGGTCCACAGCGAGGCAGTTGCGGTGGCGGGCGCCTGGAGCGCGTCGCCCAGCCCCACCGCGCGGGCGAGCTCCACGGCCTCGGGGCGTCTGGCGAGCACTGACTCTGCGCCGAGGTCGACGGCCTGGCCGGCGAGTTCACCGACGCGGAGTTTGCCGCCGACCCTTCCGGAAGCCTCCAGGACCGTCACCCGGGCGCCGGTGGCCACCAGGCGGTGGGCGGCGGCAAGGCCTGCGATGCCCCCGCCGATGACGAGCGCGTGGCCCTGACCTTCCCGGCGGTGCGCGGGACGTCCCGCCAGGGAGCCGGGAGCGGGGGATCCGGTGCGGGCGCGCCCCTGAACGTGGCCGCGCATGTCGGCTTCCTCATGCATGGGTCCATCGTCGCAGACGGCTCCCGGACACCGTTAGGAGGCCGGACCGTGATGGGTTCGAGACGCCCGAGCCGAAACCCCGCGGCCGGGGTGCCACGTCCAAGCGGGGACATCGCCGATCCCCAGGGGGAGCCATGACCGATCAGGTCCCTGTGTTCGTCAGCAGATCCGTACGACCGCTGACCGCCTTGCTGATCGCCGCCGCGTTGGCCCTGGCCGGCTGCAGCGCCGACACCGACGACGGCGTACGCTCCTCAGCCGCTGACGTGGCGGCGCCTCCGGGCGTCGGCCGGGGCAGTGAGGAGCGTCAGGACGCGAAGGGCGACGCGGCGGCGAAGACCGGTGTCTCGGGCACACCACGTGGATCGACCAAGCCCGTGGCGGTACGGACGCATGTCGTCCGCACCGCCACCTTGAGCTTCAGGACCAAGGACACCGAGCGTGCGCTGGCCCAGGCCCGGTCTGCGGCCGAGGCTGCGGGTGGCTTCGTCGGAAACGAGGCCACCGAGCGGGATCCGGACGGCTGGGTGGAGTCGAAGATGGTGCTTCGGGTGCCCACCGAACGGTTCGAGCAGGTCCTCCAGTCGCTGGCCGGCAGCGGAAAGCTGACCAGTCGCAAGGTCGACGCGAAGGACGTCACGGATCAGGTGGTGGACGTCGAGAGCCGGGTCCGGTCACAGCAGGCGTCGGTGGTGCGGGTACGCGCCATGATGGACAAGGCCACCGAGCTGGCCGACGTGGTTCTCCTGGAAGGCGAGTTGAGTCGCCGTCAGTCCGATCTGGAAGCCCTGCTGGCCCAGCGGGACGCGCTGAAGGACCAGACCTCGCTCGCCACCATCACCCTTGAGTTCAGCGAACAGCGAGCGAGCGGCGGCGAATCCTCCGAGGACGAAGGAGCACCCAGTCTGTCAGGCGCGCTGAGCGGGGGCTGGGACGCCTTCGTGTCCGCACTTCGCTGGATCGGCGTGGTGGTGGCCGCAGCGTTGCCGTCCGCCGTGGCACTGGGCGTGCTGTGGTTGCTCTTCCTGGCTGTTCGCCGGCTGCGGCGCTCGCGCACCGCTGCACTCGCCGAGGGGCGTCCAGTACCGCCGGGCACGTTCCCTCGCCCCGGGAGGACTCCGTACAGCAAGATCGAGGAGACCGGGGAGGGCCGCACACGAGCTGACCCGGAGCGGGGCCCTGACGGTGCGACGGCGGAGGTATCGAAGATGGCGACGGAGCGACTGGTGGTCGTGGGCGGTGACGCGGCCGGAATGTCCGCCGCCTCCCAGGCTAGGCGGCTCAAGGGGCCGGAGCAGATGGAGATCGTGGTCTTCGAACGTTCCCCGTTCACCTCGTACTCCGCCTGCGGTATCCCCTACTGGGTCGGTGGGGTGGTCGGCTCTGCCGAAGAACTGATCGCCCGCACCCCGCAGGAGCACCGGGAGAGGGGCATCGACCTGCGGTTGCGCACCGAGGTGACCCGGCTCGACGTGGCCCGGCGCCGGGTCCAGGCACAGGACCTGGTCTCCGGGACAAAGACCTGGACGCGGTACGACCGGCTGGTCATCGCGACCGGCGCCCGACCGGTGCGCCCACCGCTGCCCGGAATCGACGCGAGGGGCATCCACGGGGTACAGAGTCTGGAGGACGGTCGATCTCTGCTGGACACCCTGGAGACCACCGCGGGCCGGCGCGCGGTGGTGGTCGGCGCCGGGTACATCGGAGTGGAGATGGCGGAGGCCCTGAAACTGCGTGGCTTCGAGGTGACCGTCCTGCACCAGGGCGAACAGCCCATGGCCACCCTCGATCCCGACATGGGCGGCCTGGTGCACAGCGCGATGTCCCGGATGGGCATCGCGGTCATCGGTGGGGCGGCGGCCACCGGGTTCGCCACCACACAGGGCGGACGGGTGCGTTCGGTGACGACGCGCGAGTCGGAGTACCCGGCGGACGTGGTGGTGCTCGGCATGGGTGTGGAACCGCGCACCGGACTCGCCCGGGCGGCGGGTCTGCCGCTCGGCGCGGCGGGCGGTTTGTTGACGGACCGGTCGATGCGGGTACGGGGGCACCAGGACATCTGGGCGGGCGGGGACTGTGTGGAGGTGCTGGAACTGGTCTCGGGCCGGGAGCGGCACATCCCGCTCGGGACCCACGCCAACAAGCACGGCCAGGTCATCGGCGCGAACGTGGGCGGCGGATACGCGACGTTCCCCGGTGTGGTCGGCACCGCCGTCAGCAAGGTCTGTGATCTGGAGATCGCTCGTACGGGGCTGCGGGAGAAGGACGCCCGGGCGTCCGGGCTGCAGTTCGTCACCGCGACGGTCGAGTCGACGAACACCGCCGGCTACTACCCGGGGGCCGCGACCATGACGGTGAAGATGCTCGCCGAACGGCGCACGGGGCGACTGCTGGGCGTACAGATCGTGGGCGCAGAGGGCGCCGCGAAGCGCGTCGACATCGCTGCGGTGGCCCTCACCGCGGGGATGACGGTGGAGCAGATGGTGGCGCTGGACCTGGGGTACGCGCCGCCCTTCTCCCCCGTCTGGGACCCCGTACTGGTCGCCGCCCGCAAGGCGGTGACGGCCGTGCGGGCGGCTGGTGTGTAGCCGTGGGCGCCGGTGCGGCCGACTCGCGCCGTGAACCGCGAGGGCTCACCGGCTCGCGGGGTCCGGCGAGCCCTGCCGACCGCAGCGCGGGCCGGTGGGCCCTCGCGGGTCGCTGCGCTAGCGGGCGGTCTGTGCGTGGACGTAATCCACCAGTCGGGTCAGCGCGTCCGGGTCGGTCGTGGGCAGGACACCGTGACCGAGGTTGAAAATGTGGCCTTCGAGGCCGGTGGCGGCGTCCAGGACCTCGCGGGTCTTGGCCTCCACCGCCTCAGTCGTCGAGAACAGGACGGCCGGGTCGAGATTGCCCTGGAGGGCGCGGCCGGGGCCGACCCGGCGGGCGGCCTCGTCGAGCGGGATACGCCAGTCCACTCCGACGACGTCCGCGCCGGCCTCGCCCATGAGCCCGAGGAGTTCACCGGTACCCACCCCGAAGTGGATGCGGGGCACCCCGTAACCGGCCACCGCTTCGAAGACCTTGGCGGAGGCCGGCATCACCGAACGGCGGTAGTCGACGGGGGCGAGCGCGCCGACCCAGGAGTCGAAGAGCTGGACGGCAGAAGCGCCGGCTTCGATCTGGACCCTGAGGAAGGCCGAGGTGATCTCGGCGAGCCGGTCGAGCAGGTCAGCCCACAGCTGCGGGTCGCCGTACATCATGGCTTTGGTGTGCTCGTGGTTGCGGGAGGGGCCGCCTTCGACCAGGTAGCTCGCCAGGGTGAAGGGGGCGCCGGCGAAACCGATCAGCGGGGTCGAGCCCAGTTCGCCGGTGAGCATCCCGATCGCCTCGGTGACGTAGGAGACGTCTTCCGGCTCCAGGTCGCGCAGCTGCGCCAGATCGGCGCGGGTGCGGATCGGCTGGGCGACGACGGGGCCGACCCCGGGCTTGATGTCGAGGTCGACGCCGATGGCCTTGAGCGGCACCACGATGTCGCTGAAGTAGATGGCCGCGTCCACCTGGTGGCGGCGCACCGGCTGGAGCGTGATCTCGGTGACCAGGTCGGGGCGCATGCAGGATTCCAGCATGGCCGTGCCCTCACGGACCTGACGGTATTCAGGCAGTGAGCGACCTGCCTGCCGCATGAACCACACCGGGGTGTGCGGCACCGGCTCACGGCGGCACGCCTTGAGGAAGGCGGAATCGTACGTCTGGCTCGGCTGGCCCGTGGGGCGGTCGTTGGCGCTCACGACCCAAATCTTCGCACGTATGAAGAAGTGGCCGCCGCACGGCGGGTGTCCCTGCGCGCTCGGGGCCGTCCTTCCGCCTAGTCTTCCCCGCATGGCTGCGGCTCAGGGACGATTTTCAGATGGCGCTGAAGGTATGGACAGCGCGGAGGAGAGCTCCGTCCCGCTCCCGTTCCGGCGGGCGGTCGAGGGGCTGCGCAAGGCTCGGCTACGGTCCGAGATCGAGATCGAGAGCACTCCGGCCCCCAAAAGGCTCGCCCCGCACGCGTACGCGCTGGAGGCAGCCGTCGTGGACGGCGAGGAGGACCTGGCAGACGGTCGCCTGGTGCTCTTGCACGATCCGGCCGGGCACGACGCCTGGCACGGCACCTTCCGGTTGGTGACGCTGGTGCGGGCGGAACTGGAGCCGGAGATGGCCGCCGATCCGCTGCTCCCGGAGGTTTGCTGGTCCTGGCTCACCGGGGCTCTGGAAGCCAGAGGTCTGGTGTACGGGGAGGCCAGCGGGACCGTGACTCGGGCTGGTTCCTTCTATTTCGGAGGCCTGGCGGCTCGAAGGCCAGCGACGCAGATCGAGATCAGGGCCTCCTGGACGCCGCGCGAGGGCGTCGGCGGGGTACCGGACACGGCAGCGCACCTTTCGGCCTGGTGCGAGTTGCTGGCCCAGATCGCCGGTCTTGAGCCGGCGCCGCCGGCGGACACCTCGGTGGTGTCACTGCCGCAGCGCCGGGGACCCCATCACCCTTAGCGTTGTCGGGCCGCCCGAAGGGGTCGCGTCACCCGTGACACCGCCACATCACCCGTGCCATTACAAGATCACCCGTGCCGGTATCCCATCGCATGTGCGGTCGGTACGAACTGTGGGGGTGGGACCGCGCACCGGACCGGCCCCCAGTCGTTGGGCAGGGCGCAAAGGGGGGCGGATCGAGGGTGGGCGCGGGCAGCACAGGGCGTGCGGAGCGCTCTAGCACTGCCACGCCCCCCGGGTCCACCCCGTCGGATCACGGAGAAGGCCGCCGCGGCGGACCGCGGGTCCGCGCCGTTTCGGCGACACGCGGCCCCACCCGCGGACTTCGCTCCACCCCCGATCGATCGCGCGTCCGAATTGCCCGAATTGTTACTCACCAAATCGTGATCATTCCCTAAAGCCGGGCGGGTGACGTGCCGAAGAGATCAATGACCATCCGCACGGTGCGCACCGGCGACTTCCCCACGCCGGCCCGTTCCGCCACTCCCCCAGGAGGCCTGGTGTCCGTTCTTCTCGAGCAGCCCGCAAGCCTGGTCGCCTACCGCCCGAACAAGCCGACGGCCATGGTTGTGGTGGCCGATCCGCGCGTCCGCTCCACGGTTACCCGCCACCTGTGGGCACTCGGAGTACGGGACGTGATCGAGGCTTCTTCCATCGCGGAGGCCCGCCCCCGCATCGGCAACCCGCGCGACATCTGCGTGGCCGATGTCCACCTGCCCGACGGTTCGGGCCTGACCCTGCTTTCCGAAACCCGAGCGGCCGGCTGGCCGAACGGCCTTGCCCTGTCCGCCGCCGACGACATCGGCGCCGTACGCAATGCCCTGGCCGGTGGCGTGAAGGGATACGTGGTCACCGGCACCCGCACCAACATCGGACTGCCGGGGCGGCCCGGCGTGGCACCGGTCGGTGCCACGGCAGCGCGGCTGCACCGACGCCCCCCGGGTGCCCCGAGCCACCCGGGCGGCTACCGCGAGCTGTCCGGTCGCGAAGTGGAGGTCCTGCGCCTCGTCGCAGAGGGCCAGTCCAACAAGGCCATCGGTGTTTCGATGGGGCTCTCCGCACTGACCGTGAAGTCACACCTGGCCAGGATCGCCCGCAAGCTGGGTACCGGTGACCGGGCTGGCATGGTCGCCGTGGCACTGCGGACCGGCATCATCCACTGATCCCGCCCAGTCCGGTCCGCCGGCCAGGAACTCGGCCGCATCCAGTGGGATCAGAACCCCGAGCCCGTCGCCGGAACGTTCCGGCGACGGGCTCGGGGTTCTCACGGATACTCTTGACAGGTGACCGACGCCCAAGAGACCGCAGCAGACGTACCACTGCGAACCACCGGAGGCGCCCCTCCGGACGACGTCGAACCGGCGCCGATTCCACTGCTTGAACCTCGCGAGGGCATTCCGCCGGTGGTCGCCGACGCAACCGCCCTCGCCGCCGTGGTCGCGGCCTTCGCCGCGGGCACCGGACCTGTCGCCGTCGACGCCGAGCGCGCTTCCGGCTACCGCTACGGCCAACGCGCCTACCTGGTACAACTGCGCCGTGAAGGCGCCGGCTCCGCTCTGATCGACCCGGTCGGCTGCCCCGACCTGTCCGCTCTCGGTGAGGCGCTGTCCGGCACCGAGTGGATCCTTCACGCAGCCACCCAGGACCTGCCGTGCCTGCGCGAAATAGGCATGGTGCCCACCTCCCTCTTCGACACCGAGCTGGCCGGCCGACTGGCCGGGTTCCCCAGGGTCGGACTGGGGGCGATGGTCGAGAACGTGCTCGGGTACGCCCTGGAGAAGGGGCACTCGGCCGTCGACTGGTCGACCCGACCTCTTCCGGAGCCCTGGTTGCGGTACGCGGCGCTCGACGTGGAGCTTCTGGTGGACCTGCGCGATGCGCTGGAGAAGGAGCTCGACCGGCAGGGCAAGCTGGAATGGGCGCGTCAGGAGTTCGACGCGATCGCCTCGGCGCCGCCCGCGGCGCCCCGCCAAGATCCGTGGAGGCGTACCTCCGGGATGCACAAGGTCCGTCGCCGCAGACAGATGGCCGTGGTTCGGGAGCTGTGGACGCTGCGGGACCGCATCGCCCAGCGGCGTGACGTGTCACCGGGCAAGGTGCTGGGTGACGGCGCGATCATCGAGGCCGCCCTCAACCTGCCCGCTACGGCGCACGCACTGGCGGCGCTCCCCGGTTACGGGCAGCGGATGAGCCGTCGGTCGCTGGAGCAGTGGCAGGGCGCCGTCGACCGTGCTCGCGCCCTGCCCGATGCCGAGTTGCCGCAGCCCGGCCAGAGCCCCAGCGGGCCACCACCGCCGCGCTCCTGGGCCGACAAGGACCCTGCCGCCGCGGCTCGCCTCTCTGCCGCCCGCGCCTGCGTGTCCGCCCTGGCGGAGCGACTGAGGCTGCCGCAGGAGAACCTCATCGCCCCGGACTCGGTGCGGCGACTGTGCTGGGAGCCGCCGGCCAGGGTCGACACGGACAGCGTCGCGGCGGCGCTGACCACTCATGGCGCCCGCCCCTGGCAGATCGATCAGGTGACGCCCGCTCTGGTCGCCGCGTTGACGGCTCAGGCGTAGCCACTTCGCCCGGCTGCAACCTCTCCTTGCGAGGCCGCGCAGCGGGACTCGGCCCTCGGCCCCCTTGGTGCGGGGGTTGCGCCCGACAGGTGGGGGCACGCTCCGCGTCCCGCTGGACCAAGTGATCGCGTCGCCCGACACCCGCTCCGACCCACTGAGGGTTCGGGTGTCGGGCGGCGTTCGTCGTGTGACCTTCGCCGCTTGCGGAGCGGGGGCTGTGCACATTGGTTACCCGCAAGTAGCATGGCGGGGTGAGCGCGCGCTCAGCGGTGCGCGCCCCGCAGCAGTGCCACCCCGCACCTGGAGGAGAGCCAACGTGCCTCGTACCGTCAGGGACGTCGTCTTCGTCGACGGCGTCCGCACCCCGTTCGGCAAGGCGGGCCCGAAGGGCATCTACCACGAGACCCGCGCCGACGACCTCGTCGTGAAGGCGATCCGGGAGCTGCTGCGCCGCAACCCGGACCTCGACCCCGCACGCATCGACGAGGTCGCGATCGCCGCCACCACCCAGATCGGCGACCAGGGCCTGACCCTCGGCCGTACCGCGGGCATCCTCGCGGGCCTGCCGCAGTCCGTCCCCGGTTACTCCATCGACCGCATGTGCGCGGGCGCCCTGACCGCCGTGACCTCGGTCGCGGGCAGCGTGGCCTTCGGCGCGTACGACGTCGCCGTCGCCGGTGGCGTGGAGCACATGGGCCGCCACCCCATGGGTGAGGGCGTCGACCCCAACCCGCGGTTCGTGAGCGAGAAGCTGGTGGACGAGTCGGCCCTCTTCATGGGCATGACCGCGGAGAACCTGCACGACCGCTACCCGACCATCACCAAGCAGCGTGCCGACGAGTACGCCGTGCGTTCGCAGGAGAAGGCCGCCAAGGCCTACGCCGACGGCAAGATCCAGCAGGACCTGGTGCCGATCTCGGTGCGCCGCACCAACCCGGAGGCCGGTGAGACCGGCTGGGGCCTGGTCACCGCCGACGAGCCGATGCGACCGGGCACCACGTTGGAGAACCTGGCCGGCCTGAAGACCCCCTTCCGCACGCACGGTCGAGTGACCGCCGGAAACGCCGCCGGACTCAACGACGGCGCCACCGCCTCGCTGATCGCCAGCGAGGACGTGGCCCGGGAGTTGGGCCTGCCGGTCAAGATGCGACTGGTCAGTTACGCCTTCGCCGGCGTCGAACCCGAGGTCATGGGCTACGGACCGATCCCGGCCACCGAGAAGGCGCTGCGTCAGGCCGGCCTGTCGATCTCCGACATCGGCCTGTTCGAAATCAACGAGGCCTTCGCCGTTCAGGTGCTCGCCTTCCTGGAGCACTACGGCATCGCCGACGACGACGCGCGCGTCAACCAGTACGGTGGCGCCATCGCCTACGGTCACCCCCTCGCCTCCTCCGGCGTGCGTCTGATGACCCAGCTGGCCCGCCAGTTCGAGGAGCAGCCGAACGTCCGCTACGGCCTGACCACCATGTGTGTCGGCTTCGGCATGGGCGCGACGGTCGTCTGGGAGAACCCGCACTTCGACAAGGCCGACGGAGGCGACAAGTGAGCACCACCGCTGAACTCCTGAAGGGCGCAGCCGAGCTCTTCCCGGACGAGGTCGTCACGCAGGCGCACGTCCGCCACCTGGACCTCCCCTTCGGTGCGGGCCGCTTCGCCCTCATCACCTTGGACAACGGCTTCGACCACACCAAGCCGACCACCTTCGGCCCGCAGTCGCTGGGCAACCTCAACGCCGCGATCGACCAGGTCGAGCAGGAGGCCACGGCCGGCAGCATCGTCGGTGCGGGACTGACCGGCAAGCCGTTCATCTTCGCGGTGGGCGCCGACCTCAAGGGCGTCGAGCTGCTGAAGGCCCACGACGAGGCGCTGGCGATCGGCAAGGGGGGACACGACGTCTTCAAGCGTCTGGCCGCGCTGGCCGTTCCCACCTTCGCCTACTACAACGGCGCGGCGATGGGCGGCGGCGTCGAGGTCGGCCTGCACTGCACCTACCGGACCGTCTCCAAGGCGCTGCCGGCCTTCTCGCTTCCCGAGGTCTTCCTCGGTCTGGTGCCCGGCTGGGGTGGCTGCGCCATCCTGCCGAACCTGATCGGTGCCGACCGCGCGGTCTCGGTGATCATCGAGAACTCGCTGAACCAGAACCGCCAGCTCAAGGGCAAGCAGGTCTTCGAGCTGGGCATCGCGGACGCCCTGTTCGAAGGCGCCGACTTCCTGGAGCAGTCCCTGCTGTGGACCGCCCGGGTGCTCAACGGCGAGACCGAGGTCGTACGGGCCGAGGTCGACCGCGGTGAGGCCTGGGACCAGGCCGTGGCCCGGGGCCGTGCCATCGCCGACTCGAAGGTGCACGGTGCGGCTCCGGCCGCCTACCGCGCGCTGGAGATCATCGAGGCGGCGAAGGACGGAGACCTCCAGAGGGGCTTCGACGCC
Organism: Streptomyces sp. NPDC006879; assembly: GCF_042869595.1. NCBI lineage: Bacteria > Bacillati > Actinomycetota > Actinomycetes > Kitasatosporales > Streptomycetaceae > Streptomyces > Streptomyces sp. NPDC006879. Next base: position 202,770 of record NZ_JBIAGC010000003.1, on the reverse strand, counting down.
GAGGACACGGCCCTGGCCGACCTCATCATGGGCGGCGAGCTGCGCTCGGGCATCTACGCCTTCAACCTGGTCCAAAAGCGCGCCAAGCGCCCGGCCGGTGCCCCGGACAAGTCCCTGGCGCGTCCGGTCACCAAGGTCGGCGTGGTCGGGGCCGGCCTGATGGCCTCGCAGCTGGCACTGCTGTTCCTGCGTCGCCTCGAAGTGCCGGTGGTCCTCACCGACATCGACCAGGAGCGTGTGGACAAGGGCGTGGGCTACGTCCACGCCGAGATCGAGAAGCTGCTGGGCAAGGGCCGGATCAACCAGGACAAGGCCAACCGCCTCAAGGCCCTGGTCACGGGTGTCCTGGACAAGGCCGAGGGCTTCGCGGACGCGGACTTCATCATCGAGGCCGTGTTCGAGGAGATGTCGGTCAAGCAGAAGGTGTTCGCCGAGGTCGAGGCAGTCGCCCCGGCGCACGCGATCCTCGCCACCAACACCTCCTCGCTTTCGGTCTCGGAGATGGCCTCCAAGCTCAAGCACCCGGAGCGCGTGGTCGGCTTCCACTTCTTCAACCCGGTCGCGATTCTCCCGCTGCTGGAGATCGTCCGCGGCGAGCAGACCGACGACGCCTCGCTGGCCACGGCCTTCGGTGTCGCGAAGAAGCTGAAGAAGACCGCGGTCCTCACCAAGGACGCGCCGGCGTTCGTGGTGAACCGCATCCTGACCCGCTTCATGGGCGAGATCCAGAACGTCATCGACGAGGGCACCCCGGTGGCCACGGCGGAGAAGGCCATCGAGCCGCTCGGCCTGCCGATGTCCCCGCTGGTCCTCCTGGAACTGGTCGGCCCGGCCATCGGCCTGCACGTTTCGCAGACCCTCAACCGTGCCTTCCCGGAGCGCTTCACGGTCTCCCCCAACCTGAAGGCGGTCGTCGAGGCCGGCAAGCGCGGCTTCTACGTCTACAACGCTGAGAACGGCTTCAAGCCCGAGCTCGACCCGGAGGTCGTCGCTCTCCTCAAGCAGGGCGACGTGGTCCTGACGGAGGAGCAGGTTCGTGACCGCGTCCTGGACGCGGTGGCGCAGGAGATCGGCCTGATGCTCGACGAGGGCGTGGTCGCCGAGGCCCAGGACATCGATCTGTGCCTGATCACCGGCGCCGGCTGGCCCTTCCACCTGGGCGGCATCACGCCGTACCTGGACCGCGAGGGCGTCTCCGAGCGGGTGAACGGCAAGCGTTTCCTGGCCCCGGGCCTGGCCAGCGTCCCCGCGTAGCGCAGGGGCGGTAGCCGAGAACGGGGTGGTGCCCGGCTCCGAAGGGAGTCGGGCACCACCCCGTTCCGCGCCGCGAGATGAGCAACGGCTGCGTGTGGCTCAGGGAACGACGGCGATGGCGTTTGCCAGTGGTCGTTCGACTTGCGGACCGCCCTCCGTTTCGGTGGGACGGTTGGTGACCTTGCCCTTGACGACCATGGTCGAGGAGCCGCCGCCGTCCATGTTGAGAGCCTCGACGGCGTGGAGGTCCTTCATGATCTGCGCTTCCTCGGGCAGGGACGCGCCGACACTGACACCGGGATTGCGGCCGTCCATGGTGACGAGCAGAAGGGTGCCGTCAGCGAGGATGCCGACGGCCGTCCGGGGATGGCGGCCCGTGAGCGCTCCGCGGTTGAATCCGTTGTCCTCGGTGTTGACCCAGGTCTGGCCGTCTCTGACCAGCGCGGGCCCGGCTCCGATCACTGAGGTTCCGGGGCCGGAGATGCGCTCGCCCTCCCGGTCGTAGAGCTGCGAAGTGGCCTTGACGGTAGTGCCTATTCGGGCGTGCTCCGCCAACCAGCGTGCCCCCTCGCCGACTCCGCAGAGAGTCCGTCCACGCACCGGTATCGGTCCACCGGCCGGGGAGCGCAGGCGCACCACCTGACCATTGGCGTTGAGGACCGCCTCGACGCTGCCGGTGGCGCCCCGCGGCGACTCCTTGCCCCAGGCCGGACGGAAGTCGATGATCTCGTCCTTGTCCAGGCACAGCCGGTTGTGCAGGGGCACGCTGACGGGCTCTCCGGTGCGCGCGAGGGTTTCGTCCCCGGCTCCACCACAGCCGAGGATGCGACCGGGTACGCGATTGACCCCGTCGAGGGTGCGGGTGGCCCCGTCGGAGGAGGTGAGGAGCGACGTGGAGGTGACCTCGGTGATCCGGGAACCGCCCCGGGCCAGGACAAGGGCGGTCTGGCCACTGGCGGCCTCGCTGAGCAGGTTGCCGCCCGTGCTGTAGACCCCCAGCGGATCGCCTTCGTAGCCGCTGAAGTTCTTTCCGGTCTCGATGTCGAAGAACGAACCGTTGACCGCCGCGATGGCTCCTGCGGCTGCGGCCATGCTCCGCACCGTCTCGGCGGTGGACAGGTCCGCCCCGTGCACGCCGTGCACCTTCACCTGGGCGACCGGCGCCACCTTGAGCACGCTCACGCGCAGCGGAGCGCCGTCCTTGAGACGGTGAAGGTACTGGGAGAAATCGATTCCTTCGGCCACCCGGAGAGGGGGGCGAAGCGGCGGGGCGGAACGAGCGGGCACCGGCCCGCCGCTCTTGCCGTGGGCCTCACCGCTGTGCCCCGTACAGCCGGTGAGGCACAGCCCGCCGGCCAAGAGCCAGATCGCAGCACGCCGTAGGTGGTTCTTGGTGCCCATCCGCCGCCGCCTCAGGAGGGAAGGACGCCGGGCACGGCAGAGGTGTCGCCGACGAACACGGTGACCTGCCCGGAGACGTAGCGTCCTGCTCCGTCATCGAGGAGGTACTCGAACCAGTCGTAGCCCAGGTATCGGTCGTAGGGCGTGTAGGAGACGGTGCCGTCGGGCTCCACCGATGTCATTCCGTGGCGGGCCGGTCCCACCCCGCGCAGCCGTACGCTCTCACCGAGGCCTTCCGTCAGGCTCTTGACGACGGCCCGATAGCCGGGCATCACGGTCAGGCTGCGCCCCTGGGGAGGCAGCGGGGCGATGCGGAACCCCTCGTTCTTGAGCGTGATGGTGGTGGAGGTGAGGCTCTTGCCGCCGCCAGCGATGATGCCGGCACGCAGCTGCGGTACGAAGTAGGCGTCCGCTCCGGCGTCCTCGTTCGTCTTGAGGGTGAAGGTGGCGACGCGCTCGGCGCCGGCGGTGGTCGAGGTGACGTAGCGGTCTCCGACGGCCGCCAGGCTCATGCCGGACGCCTTGGCCACCGTGGCGACCTTGTCGAAGGACTCCACCATCAGGTAGCCGTAGTACCGTGCGTTCTCGCCCTCCGGCACCAACTTGAGCTGGAAGTCGACGCTCTCCCCCGGGGGCACCGGTCGCGCCGGGTCGAGGGACGCGGTGAGTTCGAGGTGGCACACGATCGTCGGATCGTCCGCCTGGACGCTGCGCATGCGGGCCACGTGGAATCGGGTCACTTGGTCATCTCCAGCCCTCGCTCACGAGCCGAGCGTTCGTTCTTTGGTGAGCCGCTTGTGCTCGTCGTCGTCCAGCCACACGACCCACTCCGGTGGGAAGTCCCGCTGCTCCAGGTTCATCACCCACTGGGGCGGGATGATCCGTTGTTGGGCCAGGGAGTAGGCGATGTAGCGGGCGCAGGCGATGGCCCCGGGGGGCACCAGGTGCCCGGGGTCGTCGAAGCCGTCCGGGTAGTTCGGGTGGCCGGGGGGCACGTGCACGAAGAGCGAACGGGTCCGCTCGGCACCCATCCCCGCCCACCAGGAGTGTGTCTGCTCGTACAGGTCCACGTACGGCGTACTGGTCTGGGTGGCCACATGGCGGGTGGACATGACGTATTCGGGCAGGCTCTTCGACAGGTTGCCGTGGGCGTCGTGGGTGTCCCTCTCCATCTGGCTCACCAGCACCGGGTGCGCGTTGCGCTCCCGTGCTCCGTCGATGAACTGCCTCAGGTAGCGCGGGAAGTCGTCGAAGGGTTCGGTGCGCAGCCAGTGTTCGGGCTTGGCGTCGTTCCCGCCGAAGGAGATCAGCAGGTAGTCGCCGGCCCGGATGTTCTGCAGGATCCAGGCCAGCCTGCCGCGTTCTGCGAACGTACGAGAGCTGGCCCCGGCTCGGGCGCAGTTGAGGATCTCTATGTCCGGGGAGATGAAGAAGCTCATGACCTGGCCCCACCCGATCATGGGCGCCTTGCTCTTCTCCCGGTCCACCACTGCGGACCCGCCGGCGAGGAAGATCCTGGGGTGGTGCGCCCCCGGTACACCGCTATGCAGCACTGTTTCGAGCTCCTCGGATCGCGGGCTGGCTCCCCGGGCCCGCGGGCCCTGCCGGGGCGAGCTGAGCTGCCGGAGCCCTGCCCATGCCATCGATGGCCTTGAAGACCCGGGCGTTGTTGCCCTGGTCCTGGTGGGCGAAGAAGCCCTGGGCGCGTTCACGATAGGGGCTGGACACCTCGAAGCCTCGGCGCATGGTCTCGATGATCTCCTTCACCGCACCGTCCACGGTGCGGGCCACCGGGCCGAAGCCGTCCGCACCGAAGGTGAAGTAGCCACGCTTGTAGTGGCGCCCGTAGAAGTCCTCTTCGTCGAAAGGCACGTACACGATCGGGATGTTCATGTAGGCCACGTCGAAGAACACCGAGGAGTAGTCGGTGACCATCATCGAGCATTCCCTCATGGCCTGTTGCACGTTCCTGGCCTTCGGATCGGCCACGATGACCGAGGGCGAATCGATCTTGAAGTTGTGCAGGTAGGGGCGGATCTCGTAGTGCGGGAAGAACTCCAGGTCCACGTCGAAGTGGGCGAGGGCTCCCAACAGTCGCGGGTCGGAGAGCAGCGACTTGTAGAAGCGGAAGTACTCGGACTGGGTGAACGAGGTCTTCGAGGGGCCCGCGTTGCGCTTGTAGGAGGCGGTGACGATCCACTGCCGCCAGGTGGGCATCAGCAGGATGCGCGGGCGCGTGAGCGTTTGCCTCTTCAGTGCGTCGAAGCGGGGGAATCCGGCGAGTACGGCGCGGGGTCCGTAGCCGGCCTCCTGGGCCATGAACTCCCGCTCCTGACGGCCGGCGGTGATGATCATGTCGTAGCTGGTGATCGCCTGGGCAGCGCCCTGGGTAACGTCGTTGTAGGTGACGCCGTGTTGGAGGAAGACTCGCTGGTACTTGATCAGCTCGCCGAACCGGTGCAGGTAGAGGGCCTTGCGATAGCCCTCGGGGATCAGGTACGACTCGGAGTCGTAGGAGCCGATCAGCTTGGTGGCATGCAGCAGGTAGACCCGGTGCTTGAAGGTTCCGAGCTTGATGACGTTGCCGAACTTCGCCACCTTCTCGTAGTCCGGCGAGGCGCCATCGATCACGTAGTAGATGTTGCGGCGCCGCTTGTTCTCCCGGCACCAGCGGAAGAAGTGGTAGGAGTTGTCCTGGGCCGTGTCGGAGCGCTCTCCGATGAGCCAGATCTCCTTGCGGTTGAGCAACAGGTACGTCAGCCAGTAGGCCAGGCGCACCCGCCACCCCGGGTTCTTGGTCCGCAGGATCCTTATCTCACGTCCGACCCGCCAAGCAGCGTGCCGGAGCTTGGAACGGATGTCGGGGGCGACCACGCGCAGGTGGAGGGAGTCCCCGCCGCCAATGGTGAGGAGATAGGGGTACTTGCCGACCCGACCCGGCCCCTTGAGACGGTGTAGCGGCAGACGGGCCTTCATCACCACGTTGCGGTGACGGGTGCCGTCCAGACGGCTCACCCGTAGCCGGAAGTCGCCCACACCGAGCCCCCGCCCCCGAAAGGCGGAGGCGGGGACCTCCGCATACCAACCGGCGTACAGGTCTCGGTCGTTACGGGTGTTCTTGAGGTCTCGGCGATAGACCTGGCGGAGCGGGACGACGATCTGCGTGTGCGCGTTCTGGTAGACGAACTCCAGCTGGTTCTCCATCTGCGAGCTGAGGTCCATGCCGGGGAAGGCCATGCAGCCTTCGACGACCAGGACGTCGTCGCGGGTGCGCACCGACTCCACCACGACGTTGGGGTCCTTCACCCGTGCGGTCTGGGTGGGGCGCAACTCTCCGGGGAAGCGACGGTAGAAGCCGGTGTCGTCGATCTCCAGGATCAGCCGGGAGGACTCCTGCGCCCGTGCGGGATCCAGGAAAAGCTCCAGGTTGCCGCACTTGGCCGCGTAGTGGTCGAGCTGCTGTGCCGGCGTGGTCGCGTACTCCAGGATCGCCTCGTCGGGGATCTGGGCGTAGTGGGCCTCGATCTGCGGGAAGATCTCGGTGAGTTGGGCGCGCCCCATGACGTTGCGGGCGTTACACAGGAAGCCCTTGTACGTCCGTGCCGCATAGCGGTGGAAGAGCCGCTTGATCTCGGGGCGCTCCTCCGCCGACACCGCCAGCAGGAAGTGGTTGAGCTTGAGGTGATCCCGGTAGTTCGCCGGCTTGCTCCAGAGGGAGTCCATGATGGACGTACCGTCCGGGCGGCCCCGGTAGTAGTAGACGGGCTGGTCGACGATCGTCATCGCGCGCGAACGCAGCATGGCCGGCAAGGTGAGCCAGGCGTCCTCGAAGTGCACGCCCTCACCGAAGCGCAACCCGAGTCGGCGCAGCAGGTCAGTGCTGAAGAGCTTGTTGCAGGCGGAGCCGCTGAAGATCAGGTCGGGGGCTTCGTCCAGGGCGGAGATGGTCAGGTCACCCTTGCCGAAGTACTTCTTCCACGGCCCGTAGGGCCGGTCGGGGAAGTTCACCAGGTCACCGATGACCACCTCGGAATCGTCCCGGCGGGCCGCGTCCAGCATGTGGGCCAGGGCCTCGGGGCCCAGGATGTCATCGGAGTCAAGGAAGGTGACGTAGGGAGCCGTCACCTGCGCGAAGCCGTTGTTGCGCGCATTGCCCAGCCCACCGTTCTTCTGGTGGACCACCTGGACGTTGGAGTAGAACTCGGCGAAGTGGTCCAGGATCCGTGGGGTCTCGTCGGTCGCGCCGTCGTCCACCAGGATCACCTGGGTCTGGGCGAAGATGCTCTGCGCCGCGATGGATCCAAGACAGTCGTCGATGTACTTGGCGACGTTGTAGCAGGGCACCACGACCGCGAGCGCGTAGGGAGGGCGCAGATGGGGCATGGGGGTGGGGATTCGGGTGCGCCACCACATCCACGGGGCGGTGGGGTCGTTCTGAGCCGCGTCGAAGGTCTGGCGGTGGCTGGAGGCGCTCTCGATCGCGACGTTGCCGCTGACCGTGCGGTAGGCCTCGAAGGTGAAGTCCTCGTATCTGAAGGCCAGCCCGCTCAGCTCGATATCGCGCACGTTGAGTGCGGTTCGCGAACGCTTGCCCTCCCAGTTGACGATGAGGGCGAGGTTCCAGACCGTGCTCTCACGCACGTCGGAGCCCAGTGAGGCGGCCAGGTCGATGCTGCCGCTGAAGGCGATCTCGCGTTCGCCTATCGAGCGGACGGCGGCCTCGACGGTGACGTCCTTCTTGGTCCGCCGGTTGCGTACTGCGAAAGTGAGGTCGAGATCGTCACCGGCAGCGATGCGGCCGAAGCGGTTGACGAGTTCGCCCTGGTAGTGCAGGACGGACCCGTCCATCTCCCAGGAGGTGAGGCGTCCGAACAGGGGCACCTGACTCAGCGGTGCGGCGGCCAGCCCCAGCATGGAGACGTCCAGCATCCTGCGTGCATCGGGCAGGTGCATGTGGTCGGCGGACCAGAAGACCTTCCCGTCCTCCTCCACCAGGTGGGAGGAGAGCACACTGTGGCGCTGGGCGTAGTCGCGGGTGGTGAGTGCGGCCTCGATCTCCTGGTACATCAGGAGGTAGGCCCGGACCCGGTCCACCGGGTCACAGAGTTCGAAGGCCTCCTCGCTGATCGACAGGAGGTAGCCGCTGACCGCCTCCGCGAAGGCGCCCTGGAAGTAGTCGTCGCCCTCGGCGAGGGCCCTCATGTAGAGCCGCAGGTCGTGGGAGATGAACTTGGAGTCCTTGCGGACCTTGAGGTTCCACAGGCCTCGCTCCAACAGGAACTCGTCTGTCGCCCGGTGGACTGCAATCCGGTCCCGGATGCTGCGTATCTCACCGGTGCGGCCGGTGATGGAGGCTCCCTCGGACTCCCACATCCACCGGTACACCGGGTCGGTGATGATGGTGATGCCGTCGGCCAGGACCCCCGCGACGGTGGAGAAGAAGGTGTCTTCGTAGAAGACCCGCTCAGGGAACCAGACGTTGTTGCCGCGGAGGAAGTCCAGGCGGTAGAGCTTGCCGGCGGCGATCGGGTCGGAGAGCATCTGGGTGAAGTCGACCAGGTTGGGCATGGTGCGCGCCAGGGCGTACACCTCGGGTGCCCAGGTGGTGTTCTCCCCGGTGTCCCGGTTGATCCGGATGGCCTTGCCCGCGGTGATGTCGCTTCCGGACTCAAGGGCGGCACCCAGCAGCAGCTCGGCGGCCTTGGGTGGTAGTTCGTCGTCCGCGTCGAGGAACATGACGTACTGGCCGGCGGCGGCCGCGATGCCGCGGTTGCGGGGCGCTCCGACGCCCCCGCTGTTGGACGGGCTCCGCAACAGCCTCACCCGGGAGTCAGTCCCCGCGAAGCTGGTCACGACCTCCACGGTGTTGTCCGTGGAGGCGTCGTCGACGACGAGCACCTCGACGTATTCGTACGTCTGGTTGAGCGCGGACTGCACGGCGCGCCCGACGGTGGTGGCGGCGTTGTACGCCGGTATGACCACCGTCACCCAGATGTCGCTGGCCCTGAGCCCCCCGCTCATACCTTCTTCTCCCTCGATCCCCGTGGTCCTGCCTGCTGCGGCACGCCCGGCGCGTAGGGCGCCCTCGCCATCCGCACCTGCCGCAGTGGTCTGGTGTGTTGGTCGTCCTCGTGGCTCCCGCCTTCGCCGACGACGGTCGGCCGGTAAGGCTGTGGGTAGGGCTGGAAGCCGGGGTCCTCGTACGGTTCGGGGGCGGGGAACATCTGGGCAACCGCCTGTGCCTGGTCGACGTCCTCGGGCTCCTCCTCGCCGCGGCGGCGATGCCGTCCGGCATGCAGGTGCGGGGCGATGGAACCGCCCCGTGAGGGCTTGTTACCGGGGTCGAGGCGCTCCATGGTGCGGGTGAAATCACGGGTGGAGAGCCAGAACTTGAACATGATCACCAGCTCGAACGCTCCGAGCAGCACGGCGGACACCGCGGTGGTCAGCAGTACCCGTCCGATCAGCGGGCCGACGATGAAGATGAACATCTGGAACTCGATACCGCTGATGAGGTGCGGCCGGATGCGGCTGCGCAGCAGGGCGTAGCGGAACCGGGCGTACCAGGGGAAGCGGTCCCGGAACTGCGCGTGCAGGTCGATGACCTCGGACTGCTCGGTCTGGACCGCCTGCTCCTGGAGGACCTTCGCCTCCATCAGGGGGTTCTCCCGCAGGAGGTCTTCCATGAAGACGACCTTCTGCTCCTCGTCCTGGACGCCTTCGGCCGCTTGCCTGGCCAGGGTGACGGCCTCGATCTTGGCGCGCATGGACATGCGCATCTTGTAGATCTGGAGGGCGTCGACGTAGCGGAGCATGTCGAGGAAGACGACCACGAGGGCGGCGAGCAGGTAGATGGGCTCTTCGGTGCGCAGGAACTGCCCGCCCATCAGGGCGAGCGCGCAGAAGAGGACCCTGATGCGGTCGAAGACGTAGTCGAGCCACCCGCCGAAGACGGTGCCGTTGCCCTTGAGCCGGGCGAGCTTGCCGTCGATGCAGTCGAGGATGAAGCTGATGTGGTACAGGCCGGCGCCTATGCAGAGCGACAGGTAGTCGCCCTTGAGGAAGAAGCCGGCTGATCCGAGGCCGACGAAGAGGGCGGCCCAGGTGACCCTGTTCGGTGTGACGAAGTTCCAACGGGCGAGCAGACAGACCAGCCGGGTCGCTACCGGGTCCACGAGGAGGACCGTCCACCAGGCGTCACGCTTCTTGCAGGTGAGCTTCTGGACCGCCTTCAAGGACAGCTTGCTCATAACCCCTCAGTCGTCAGTGCGCGGACACGACAGGACAGCTGCCGCCCCCCTCCGTCCAGCACGCAGGCGCGAGAGATGCAGAGCGTGACACCTCACGTCCACCGGTGGTCAACCTGTGATTCACATAAAGATGTAGGTCGACCCTAACAACTTCTCGGACAGTTTCAGTCACCGAAAAAGTGATAATCACATCAAGAAGAACGGGCAAACGAGCCCCAATGCAAATCTAAACGGCACTCCACGGGGTGAACTCCAAGCCACCCGAGCCCAGTTGCTGACGCGCCACCCACAGCCGACCACCCTCACCCAGAGTGACGATCGCCACGCGCCCACGCCGGTCAACAGCCGTCGCCGGAGGGACCAGCGACCGCTCCCCCGACTGCGTCCACCACACCCCGTTCTCCGGGCGGCCGTCCGGATGGGCGCCGATGGCGGATTCCCCGTGCGGCCCGGAGCGCACCAGCACGGTGCAGCCCCACCCCTGGATATCGGCTCCCGTCACCGCGGCGATCCGCCCCGCACCGTCCGCGCCACCGAGACCCAGCGGCGCGGCGGTGCCCACGGGCCAGACACAGACCTCGTTGGTGGCCGCGTACCGGTACCGCACCACCCCGGCCTCGGGTCCGGCCGACAGCGAGCCCGGATAGGGACTCACCGGCGCGCCGCGGTCCTCCGTCCACGACTTGGCCTCGACGTCATAGAACCAGCGCACCGCCGCGCCACCGTCCGCAGCGGTGGCCATGACCTCCACTCCCCCATGCCAGCCGGGGTAAGCCACGAGTTCGTCCGCCACGCGACGACCACCGAGGTGCTCCCACTTGCTCCAGCTCCCGGCGGTGTCCTGGCGACGGGTACTGATGCTCTTGCCGACGTTTCGCACGAAGAAGTGCAAGGTGCCCTTGGCGTCGAAGGCCGCCACCGGAAAGCCGACCTCCCGGGCCTTCTTCCAGTCACCGGCATTGGGGTTGCCCACCGAGTGCCATGGTCCGATCGGCCGTCCGGACTGGTACTGCGTCGCATGTACCACCTCGACGTCGGCGCCGCCGCCTTCCTTCCGCTTGGCGCGCCGCAGACCGATCAGATGGACATAGCCTTCCGGCCCCTGAAGCACCGTGAGGCCAGGCATCAGCTCCGGAGTGTCGAGCAACTCCGGCCCCAGCCAACCGTCCGCCTCGCGTTCCGCCTCGGTCCACCGCAGCACGCCGGCCGCGCTGACCAGGTAGGCGGTCAGGCGTCCGGCCCGGTCGCGGGTCAGCCAGTGCGCGGGCCTCGGATAACGGCTACAGGCGTCGAACCCGAAACGCGGGTCGCTCTCGGCGCGGTGACATTCCACGAAGACGGGGCGACCGCTCTCACGTTGGAACTGACGAGCCGCGGCGATGGCTCCTCGGGCCGCGGTACCACGCGGCTTGGGCTCGGTGACGACAAGCTCGCGACGTTCCTTGTCCACCGAGGTGTGGCGGGGGTCAGGATCGAGGGTACGTACCCGCAAGGGCTGGATCTCATGAAGGGCATCGACGACGAGCCGTGTGACGTTGCCCACTTCCGCGTCCAACACGAAAGGCTCACCAGGAAAGACACAACCCCGTTTCCGGGCGTCGCCGATGGCTTGTTCCAGGGCCCGGTATTCGCCCTCGCGACCGTCTTGCAGGCAAACGATCTCCACAACGGCGCCCTCGGGCTCCGCAGCCAGCAAGGCGATCGCATCACTCGGCGTGGCCACCACGATCGCTACGGGTCCGGGCGGATTCGACGCGATGTGCGAGTGTGACGCGTCCACCTGCACGGTGGATCGGTCACGCCGGGCGCGGCGGTTAGTCGTTCGTGCCATCGTCACTCCCCCTGCTTCCCTGCGGACCCACGAATTCCGCTGCGCAACGGTCCAAGGAGAAGATAGGCGCTCTCCCGTTCGAGTCGGAAATCTGCCTATAGTGCTCCGGCATCCGGCCGTTCACCACAACTTCAAACGTGTGACCGACACGTGATGTAGTACAGGCGGTGAATCAGGCCGATCGCGCCGCCCGTGAACTACCCAAGGGCCCCAAGGATTCGAGCAGGATGACCCAAGACACTGCCATACCCAGCCATCGCCGGACCGCCGAAGGCCGCGGTGGCCGACCGCGCAAGCCGCGTTCGCGTGGCCGCCGCATCGGACGGGTCATCCTCTGGGTCCTCCTGGTGCTGGTCCTCGTCTCCGCAGGCGTCGGCTGGTGGATGTACAGCCACCTGAACGGCAACATCGACAGTGTCGACATCAACAAGGCGCTGGGCGACGACCGTCCCGAGAAGGTCACCTCCACGGCCAAGGACATTCTGATCCTCGGCTCGGACTCCCGCGCCGGCGCCAATGGTGAACTGGACCACGGCAACGTCAGCGGCGCCCGCTCGGACACCACGATGCTGGTCCACATACCCGGAGGGCGCTCCAAGGCGACCGCCGTCAGCATTCCCCGCGACACCCTGGTGACCCGTCCGGAGTGCCTGAAGTCCGACGGCGCGGTGCTGCCGTCCAAGAAGCGCGTGATGTTCAACTCCATCTACTCCCTCGCCGGCCCCGCCTGCGTGGTCAAAACGGTGGAGCAGATGTCCGGGGTCCGCGTCGACCACTTCGTCGAGATCGACTTCTCCGGCTTCAAGGAACTGGTGGATGCGCTGGGCGGAGTCCCGGTCACCCTCGACGAGCCGATCAAGGGCGGCAAGGGCGGCCTGACCCTCAGCAAGGGCACGCATCGACTGGACGGCACCGAAGCACTGGCCTTCGTGCGCACCCGCTACGGCTACGGGGACGGCAGCGACCTCGGGCGCATCGGGCTCCAACAACAGTTCATGCTCGCCATGCTGACCGAGATCAAGAAGCAGGACGCACTGAGCAATCCGGCGCGCCTGTACAAGCTGGCCGATGCCGGCACCAAGTCGCTCACCACCGACTCCGACCTCGGCTCCCTCAAGGCGCTCGCCGACTTCGCCGGCAGCATGAAGGGCGTGGACGCCAGCAGCATGGACACCATCATGCTCCCGGTGTCCTATGACAAGGTCGACCCCAACCGTGTGGTGGTCGCCGAGCCGCAGGCCTCGCAGCTGTGGGAAGCCATCAAGAACGACCAGTCCGTTCCGGACGAAGCGCGCAAATCGCCCGCCACCGGCGGCTGACCCCCACCAAGACGACGAAGGGCGCCGGGGCAAGGACCGCACGTGGTCCCCGTCCCGGCGCCCTTCGTTCACGCGGCGCCCTCAGACCCGGGTGCGCCCCAACCGACTGTGCGAGCGCCCGTAGAGGAAGTACACCGCGGCTCCGATGACCATCCACACCACGAAACGCAGCCAGGTCTCCGCCGGCAGGTTGAGCATCAACCAGATGGAGGCGGCGATGGAGACGATCGGCAGCAGTGGAACCCACGGCGTGCGGAAGGCCCGGTGCAGGTCGGGGCGGGTTCGGCGGAGCACGATCACTCCGAGGGCGACGACCACGAAGGCGAACAGGGTGCCGATGTTCACCAGCGTCGCCAGCTCGTTGATGCTGGTGAAACCGGCCACCACCGCGATGATGCTGCCGAGCAGGACGGTCGGCCGGTACGGGGTGCCGAAGTGCGGGTGCGTCTTGGAGAAGAACCGCGGCAACAGGCCATCCCGACTCATCGCGAAGAACACACGGGTCTGACCCAGCAGCAAGATCATGCACACCGTGGTCAAGCCGACAGCGGCGCCGAAACTGATGATGCCCGCGTAGAAGGGATGGCCCACGGCCTTGAAGGCATCGGCGAGCGGAGCACTGACCGAGAGTTCCGTGTAGTGCTGCATACCGGTGACGACGAGGGCGACCGCCACATAGAGCACCGTGCAGATGAGCAGCGAGCCGAGGATGCCCCGGGGCATGTCCCGCTGCGGATGCCGGGTCTCCTCGGCGGCGGTGGCGACCACGTCGAAGCCGATGAAGGCGAAGAAGACCACGGACGCCGCGGTGAAGATTCCCATCACACCGAAGTTGGTGGGTTCATAACCGAAGATCAGCTGGACCAGTGGGGCGTTCAGCCCCGACCCGCCCTCCTGTTTCTGTGCCGGAGGGATGAACGGCTGGTAGTTGTCCGCCTTCACGAAGAACAGGCCCGCGACGATCACGATCAGCACCACGGCCACCTTGACCGCGACCACGATCGCGGTGAGCCGCGCCGACAGCTTGATGCCGATGACCAGCACCGCGGTCAACAACAGCACCAGGAGGAAGGCCAGTAGGTCGAAGGTTCCGCCGACCGCGTCGGGACCCTCCAGGGCGGCGGGCAGGTGCCAGCCCGCGTTGTCCAGCAACGAGCGGACGTACCCCGACCAGCCGACCGCCACCACCGCTGTGCCCAGGGCGAACTCCAAGACGAGGTCCCAGCCGATGATCCAGGCGGGCAGTTCACCGATGGAGGCGTACGAGAAGGTGTAGGCCGATCCGGCTACCGGCACGGTCGAGGCGAACTCCGCGTAACACAGAGCCGCCAGCGCGCACACGATGCCTGCCGCGACGAACGCCAGGGCCGTCGCCGGCCCCGCGGTCTCCTTGGCCACCTTGCCGGTCAGCACGAAGATGCCGGTACCGATGATGACACCGACGCCGAAGACCATGAGATCCCAGGCCGAGAGGGACTTCCGTAGGGTGTGTTCCGGCTCCTCGGTATCGCGGATCGACTGCTCGACGGACTTGGTCCGGAAGATGCCGTCCCCCTGGACCGGCCCGCCGGGTCCGGTGTCCTGCGTCGTCACCGGCGCACCTCCTCGCACTCGTAGCGCCCATAGCAGCCGGCTTGAGCCTGCCATGGCTCTACGGCGGATGCCCGCGGGGAGCCGCCGTACGAGTGGCGCCCTCATGGCAGGGGCCGGCCGGTCCCGCTCGGTGGGAGCAGGACCGGCCGGCCCGGGAGCGCGCCGGAGGGGGTGGGATCAGTCGCGCGCGGCCTCGGCCGGCTCTCCCTCGAACCGGCCGTCCAACTTGGCGACCAGCCCCGTCACCTGACGGGCGATGTCGGGTGCGGTCAGGCCGATCTCGGCCAGCACTTCCTTGCGGGACGCATGGTCGAGGAAGCGCTGCGGAATGCCGAAGTCGCGCAGCGGAATGTCGACCCCGGCATCGCGCAACGCCTGGGAGACGGCAGAACCCACGCCGCCGGCGCGACCGTTGTCCTCGACGGTGACCACGACACGGTGCTGCTCGGCGAGCGGCGCGAGGGCCTCGTCCACGGGCTTGACCCAGCGCGGGTCGACGACGGTGCAGGAGATGCCCTGTTTGTCGAGGAGTGCCGCCACCTCCAGGCACATCGGCGCCAGCGCGCCGACGGAGACCAGCAGGACGTCCGGACGCTGGGCGCCGGAGGCACGTAGCAGGTCCATGCCACCGATCCGCCCCACGGCCGGTACGGCGGGACCGACCACGCCCTTGGAGTAGCGCACCACGGTGGGCGCGTCCTCGACGGCGACGGCCTCGCGCAGCTGGGCGCGCAGTTGCTCGGCATCACGCGGGGCGGCGATCCGCAGACCGGGAACGACCTGGAGGATGGACATGTCCCACATGCCGTTGTGGGAAGCCCCGTCGTCACCGGTGACCCCGGCACGGTCGAGGACGAAGGTGACCCCGCACTTGTGCAGGGCGACGTCCATGAGCACCTGGTCGAAGGCACGGTTGAGGAAGGTGGCGTACACCGCGAAGACCGGGTGGAGGCCGGCTGAGGCGATGCCGGCCGCGGAGGTCGCACCGTGCTGTTCGGCGATGCCCACGTCGTAGATGCGGTCGGGGTAGGCATCGGCGAACTTCTTCAGGCCCACCGGCTGGAGCATGGCGGCAGTGATCGCCACGACGTCCTGGCGGTCGGCGCCGATCTTGACCATCTCGTCGGCGAAGACGGAGGTCCAGCTGGCGGCGGCGGCCTTGACCGGCAGACCGGTGTCGGGGTGGATCACACCCACCGCGTGGAAGCGGTCCGCCTCGTCCTGGACGGCGGGCTCGTAACCACGGCCCTTCTGGGTGAGGCAGTGCACGATGACCGGGCCGCGGAATCGCTTGGCGCGCTGGAGCGCGGACTCCAACGCCTCGATGTCGTGGCCGTCGATCGGGCCGACGTACTTCAGACCGAGGTCCTCGAACATGCCCTGCGGAGCGATGAAGTCCTTCAGGCCCTTCTTGGCGCCGTGCAGGGTCTCGTACAGCGGCTTTCCGACCACCGGGGTGCGTTCGAGGATGTCCTTGCCGCGGGCGAGGAAACGCTCGTAGCCGTCCGTGGTGCGCAGCGTGGCCAGGTGATCGGCGAGACCGCCGATGGTGGGGCCGTAGCTGCGCTCGTTGTCGTTGACGACGATGACCAACGGCCGGTCCTTGGCGGCTGCGATGTTGTTCAGGGCCTCCCAGGCCATGCCACCGGTGAGCGCGCCGTCGCCGATGACGGCAGCCACGTGCCGGTCGTTGGCCAGCAGTTGGTTGGCCTTGGCGAAACCGTCGGCCCAGCCGAGGACGGTGGAGGCGTGCGAGTTCTCGATCACGTCGTGCTCGGACTCGGCGCGCGAGGGGTAGCCGGACAGGCCGCCCCTGGTGCGCAGGCCGGCGAAGTCCTGCCGGCCGGTGAGCAGCTTGTGGACGTACGCCTGGTGGCCGGTGTCGAAGAGGACCTTGTCCTGGGGCGACTCGAAGACCCGGTGCAGAGCGATCGTGAGTTCGACGACACCGAGGTTGGGGCCGAGGTGCCCGCCGGTCTTGGAGACCGCGTCGACCAGGAAGGACCTGATCTCCGCGGCCAGCTGGTTCAGCTGCTCCGGGCTGAGCCGGTCCAGATCGCGCGGTCCCGTGATGCGGGTCAGCAGCACCCGTGCCTCCTTGCAGTTGCGTGCCGGTCTGCCGAGTCTAATGTTCCACTCGGACCGGCGGTCATGGGGCGGTCCCGGGAGGAACCGCCCGTCGTCACATACACAGTCATACGTACACATCAAATTGCCGTACCACGCACCACGTACGAGTGGTGACACGGAAAAGTGCCCGATGCCGTTTCGAACGGCATCGGGCACCCGAGGGGCGCGTGGTCGCTAGGCGCGGCCTGCGCTCTTCTGCGTCTTCCGGGTGACGGAGTCGATGACCACGGTGGCCAGTAGCACCGCACCGGTGATCATGAACTGGATCGGCGTGGCGATGCCCTCCAGTGCGAGACCGTACTGGATGGACGTGATGACCATGACACCGAGCAGTGCGTTCCAGGTCCGACCGCGGCCACCGAAGAGGCTGGTGCCACCGATCACGGCCGCGGCGATGACGTTCATCAGCAGGTCTCCGCCACCAGCGCTCTGGTTGGCCGCTGCGATCTTCGACGCCCAGAACAGGCCGCCGATCGCCGCGAAGGTGCCAGCCAGGGCGAAGACCGAGATGCGCACCGCGTCCACGTTGATACCGGCACGGCGCGAAGCCTCGACACTGCCGCCGAGGGCGAAGACCTTGCGGCCGTACGCGGTGCGGCGCAGTACGAAGTCGGTGAGCACCAGGAACACCAGGAAGACCAGGACCGCCAGCGGCAGCCCCTTGTACTGGTTGAACATCGCGGCAGCGCCGAAGCCGACAGCGGCCAGCAGGGCCGTGCGCAGCGCGATCTCGCCCACCGGCCGGGCGGGCACCGAGGCAGCACGCCGACGCTTGGCGTCGAGGAAGGCGGAGAGGAAGTAGGCCGCCACGGCGACGGCGGCCAGGCCGTAGGCCGCGGCGACGTCGGTGAAGTAGTACGTGGTGAGTTTGCCCACGAGGCCTTCGGAGTCGACGTTGATCGTGCCGTTGCTGCCCAGCAGCTGGAGCATGAAGCCGGACCAGAAGAGCAGGCCGGAGAGCGTGACGGCGAAAGCCGGCGCCCCGATCCTCGCGAAGAAGAAGCCGTGGATCGCGCCGATCGCCGCGCCGCCCGCCACTGCCGCGAGGACCGCGAGCCACTCGTTCACCCCGTGGGTGACGGCGAGCACCGCGAAGATCGCGCCCGAGACTCCGCTGACGGAACCGACCGAGAGGTCGATCTCGCCGAGCAGCAGGACGAAGATGATGCCGACGGCCATCATGCCGGTGGCCACCATCGCGACCGCGATGTTGTTGAGGTTCTCCGCCGAGAGGAAGTTCGAGTTCAGGCTCTGGAAGATGGTCCAGATGATGATCAGCCCCACGACCACCGGGAGTGAACCCAGGTCGCCGGCGCGCATCTTTCGCTTGAACTCGCCTACGTAGCCCGCGAGTCCCTGCTCGCGTACGAGTAGCCGCGGGTCGACCGCGGGCGTCGCGCTGGCGGGCCCGTCATCGGCGGCCTCGGTCAGGGTGGGCTGGTCGGTGCTCACTTGCGAGCCTCCCCGGTACGGGCCGCACGACGGGTCACGGCGTTGTCCGTGGCGCCGGTGATGGCGGAGATGATCTCTTCCTGCGAGGTGTCAGCGACGTTGAAGACACCGTTGTTCCGGCCCAGCCGGAGGACCGCGACCTTGTCGGCCACGGCCTTCACATCAGCCATGTTGTGGCTGATGAGGATGACGGCGTGGTCACGCTCGCGCAGCCGTTCCACCAGGTCGAGCACCTGGGCGGTCTGCTCCACACCGAGCGCCGCGGTCGGCTCGTCGAGGATGACGAGCTTGGGCTCGCCCAGCATGGAACGGGCGATGGCCACGGTCTGGCGCTGACCGCCGGAGAGCGAAGCGATCGGGATCCGCACGCTCGGGATGCGGATGGAGAGCGTGGTGAGGAGTTCACGGGCGCGCCGCTCCATCTCCACCTCGTCCAGGACGCCGCGCCTGCGGAGCTCCCGACCGAGGAAGAGGTTGCCGACGACATCGATGTTGTCGCACAGCGCGAGGTCCTGGTAGACGGTCGCGATGCCCAGGTGCTGGGCGTCCTGCGGCTTGTTGACCTGGACGGCCTTCCCTTCCCATTCGATGACTCCCTCATCGATGGGGTGGACGCCGGCGATCGTCTTGACCAGCGTGGATTTACCGGCTCCGTTGTCACCCACCAGGGCGACCACCTCACCGGGATGGATCTCCAGTTCCACGTCGGTGAGTGCCTGGACTGCACCGAACCGCTTGGAGACCCCTCGCAACGCCAGCACGGGCGTAGCGGTCACATAAACCATCTCCTTCGCCGCCTGACCGGCGGGGATGCCGCGCCGGGGTGGGGCGCGGTGGTCGAGCAAATAGATGATGAAACAGAGTCAAGAAACGTTTCTGCCCGGTGCCCCGCAGGTGGCGGGGTAAGAGTGGTGCGGGGCACCGGGAGGCTTGGTGGCTCGGGACGAGACCGTGGGGCCACAGCGAGGTGTGCTCCTGCGGCCTGCGTCGGCCTACTTCAGGCCGAGCGCGCCGCAGGCAGCCGCGTACTTGGCGGTGCAGATCTCGGCGACCGTGTAGACGCCGTCCTTGACGACGGTGTCCGAGATGTTGGCCTTGGTCAGCGAGACGACCGGGACGAGCACCGCGGGGACACCGGCAGTGGTGGGGCTGTCGACCGTCGACTTGGCAATGGCGTCCAGCTTCTCGCCCTTGGCGAGGGCGACCGCCATCTGCGCGGCGGCCTCGGCCTCCGGCGCGTACGGCTTGTAGACGCTCATGAACTGCTCGCCCGCGACGATCCGCTGCACGCCGGCGAGTTCGGCGTCCTGGCCCGTGACCGGCGGGAGCGGGGACAGGCCCGCGGCCTTCAGGGCCGTGATGATGCCGCCGGCCATGCCGTCGTTGGCGGAGTAGACACCGACGATCTTGTCCTTCCCGACCGCCGAGATCGCCGCCTCCATGTTGGCGTTGGCGTTCTCCGGCTTCCACTCCTTGGTGTCGTACTCCTTGCCGACGTTGACCTTGCCGTCGAGCTGGGAGTGGGCACCGTTCTTGAAGAGCTTGGCGTTGGGGTCGGTGACCGATCCGTTCATCATGACGATCTGGCCGGACTTGGCCTTGTCACCCAGGGCTTCGAGGAGGGCCTTACCCTGCACTCGGCCGACTTCCTCGTTGTCGAAGGAGGTGTACGCGTCGATGGGGCCCTCGGCGAGGCGGTCGTAGGCGACCACCGGTATGCCCGCGTCCTTGGCCTTCTTCACCGAGCCGGCGATGGCCTTGGAGTCCACCGAGTCAAGGATGATCACGTTCACCTTGTTGGTGATCATCGCGTCGACCTGGGCATTCTGCACCGTGGCGTCCTGCTTGGCGTTGGCGTAGACGACCTCGCCCTTGCCTCCGGTCAGCTCCTTGACCTTCTCCTCGATCAGCGGCTTGTCGAACTTCTCGTACCGCGCGGTCTGGTTCTCCGGCAGGAGCAGACCGATCTTGATCGCGTCGCCGGTGGCGGCGGGCGTCTCCTTCTTGGCATCGCCGCCACCGGACTGCTTGGCGCTGCCACAGGCGGCGAGGGAAACGGCCATGGCGGTGGCCGCGACGGCCACGGCGGTGCGGCGCATACGCGTGTTCATCTTGTGAACCTCCCTGACGAGGCCGCGTCCTTGCGGCCGAGGTGGCTCGAAGTCAACTCGGCCGTCAGGTTGGCGTCAAGGCTTAAATTCTTAACGAGATGACAACGGTGCCATCTGTTCTCTTAATGAACACAGCGGGCTACCCCGCAAGAGGAGACAAAGCACCCAGGGAAGGTACCGAACCCCCCAGAACCGTCCCATCGCCCATTTCACTGAGAACCAACGCCAAAGCCCCCAGCACTTCGGCACGCTCGCCCAACGAACCGGTCAGCACCGTCAACTGTCGAGCCGCACTCGGAATGGCATAGCGGGAGACGGATTCACGGATCGGGGCGATTACCAGTTCGCCCGATTCTGCGAGGTTGCCTCCCAGAATCACCCGACTCGGGTTCAGGAGATTACAGAGATGGGCGACTCCGCTGCCAATGTGCCGACCCACGTCGGCAATCACCCGACGGCAGCCCGGGTCACCCTCCTGCCCAAGCTCCACCACGCGCTCCATGGTCAGGTCCGGGCCGTGACTCGGCTGCAGCAGCGGCAACACGTAGCGGGCGGCGGCGAAGGTCTCCAGGCAGCCACGGTTGCCGCAACGACAGACCGGGCCCGACTCGTCCAAGGTGATGTGCCCGATCTCGCCCGCGGTGCCCCCCGGGCCCCGGTAGATCTGCCCATTGATCACCAGGCCTGCACCGACACCACTGGCCACCTTGATGTACGCCAGGTCCTTGACCCCCCGGCCGCTCCCCCAGACCAGTTCCCCCAGCGCTCCGAGGTTCGCGTCGTTGTCCACGTACACCGGCACACCGAGCCGCCTGGACAGCTCCTGCCGCGGGTTGATACCCGCCCAACCCGGCAGGATCGCGGTGGACCCGAGGGTTCCGGACTCCACGTCGATGGGTCCGGGGACACCGAGCCCGACCCCGATGACCTTGTCCCGACCCACACCGATGTCCTCGATGAGACGGTTGACCAGGGCTTCCGCCCGGCCGAAACCGTCCGCCCAGGAGGCGTCCACGTCGAGCGGTTCGGCCTCTTCGGCCAGCACCTGATGAGCGAGGTTGCCCACGGCGACGCGCAGGTGCTCGTGCCCGAAGTCCACCCCGATCACGATTCCGACGTCCCCACTGAGGGAGACGCTCCGGGCCCGCCGCCCACCCGCCGAAGTGGGGGTGACCTCGACCGTCCCGCCGTCCTTGAGCTCACGGACGATGTTGGAGACCGTAGCCGCCGACAATCCGGTGGCACGCGCGATCTCCGCCTGGGTCAGGGAGCCGGCCAACCGCACGGCGCGCACCACCCGTTCCAGGTTGGCCCGGTGCAGGGACGACTGCGATCCCGGAGTCTCCACGACTACACTCCTGCGTCTTCCATGGCGGCACGACACCGCCCCCCGAAACCGGGGACCGCGCCACTGGCAGACCCCGGCGTCTCCAACTTGTGAACCTTAAGTGGGCCCCAGGGCCGCCCTTGCGTCAAGGCCCTACAGTCATCCGCGCCCGCCAAAAGGGCGAGACCCCGCTCACCCGAGCCGTGTTAGCCTCGGTGAGGCGTTGATCCTCTGCGGCCCGTTCTGGGCCGGATCAACACCCTGTTCTGTGAGTACGAGGCGAGGAGGTGTTCGGGATGAGTCCCGAAGGAAGTCCCCGCCAACACGTCGCGGCCCTGTGATCTCGGCCGCTTTCCGGCCGTACCACTGTTGACCCGCCTTCACGTACCGATGCACCACTGAGGTCGCACCTTCACACCTTGCACGCCTGAGCTCGTCGGCGTGCACCGAAGTACGTGGATCCGCCGCACTCGTCCACCACATCCGCGCCGCCCCACCACCCAAGGGGCAAGGCGCACATTCCGATGAACACCGAGCGTGACAACCGGGCAGCGCCCTGTGTACCTCGCGCCCGAGAGAGGCTTCGCCATGACCGCAACCACCCAGACCCCCCAGGAGAAACTCGCTCCGCCGGGCCGGCGGCGCGAGCGCCGCGCCGTCGAGTCGCAGGCCCGGACGCGCCGTGTCGCCGGGCGGCTCTGCCAGACGGCCGTTCTGCCCGTGGAGCAGGTGTTCGAGCAGCTGGACACCGACGGCGAGGGCCTCAGCCACGCCGAAGCGCGGCGTCGAACCGCTCGGCACGGCCCGAACACCATCGCGCGCCAGCCGGCCGCCCGTTGGTGGATCTCCCTCGCCCGGGCCTACCGCAGCCCGTTCATCGGGATGCTCCTCGTGCTCGCCGCGATCATGTACTGGCAGGACCCCGCCGACCCCGGCGTCGTCATCCTGTCCGTGATGGTGACGGTCAGCGGCCTGGTGCGGTTCTGGCAGGAGCACCGCTCGGGGCGGGCTGCCGAAGCGCTGAAGCAGTGGGTCACCACCACCGCCCGCGTGCAGCGGCGGGGCACCGGAACCGAGACCGTGGAGGTCCCGACCGGTCAGGTGCTGCCCGGCGACATCGTCCGGCTCAGGGCGGGCGACCTGGTACCGGCCGATCTGCGACTGCTCACGAGCAAGGACCTGATGGTCTCCCAGGCGACGCTGTCGGGAGAGTCCCTGCCGGTGGCCAAGACCGCGCTGCCCGAGCCGTTCGAAGCGGTCACCGGCCCCCACCACGTGGCCCGCACCCAAACCTCCGACCCGGTGGAAGCCGCCAACATATGCCTGCTCGGCACTTCGGTGGCCTCGGGGACCGCCACCGGCGTGGTCCTAGCCACCGGTGCGGACACCTACTTCGGTTCGATGGCAGGCGCACTCGTCAGCGAACGGCCGCAGACGAACTTCGACCACGGGGTGCGCCGGGTCAGCTTCCTGCTGATCCGCTTCATGCTGGTCATGGTGCCGGTGGTGTTCGCCGTAAACGGGCTGACCAAAGGCGATTGGGACGAGGCGCTTCTGTTCGCCATCGCAGTGGCGGTGGGCCTGACGCCCGAGATGCTGCCCATGGTGGTGTCGGCCAACCTGGCCCGTGGTGCACTGGCCATGTCCCGGCGCAAGGTCGTGGTGAAACAGCTCAACGCGATCCAGAACCTCGGCGCGATGGACGTGCTGTGCACCGACAAGACGGGCACGCTGACCGAGGACCGCATCGACTTGGAACGCTGCGTGGACGCCTTCGGTCGAAGCGACAGCGAAGTGCTTGAGTACGCCTATCTCAACGCGCACTTCCAGACCGGCCTGCCCAGCCGACTGGACCAGGTGATCATCGAGCGGATGGACGAGGCCGAGGAGGTTGTCGTCGATGCGCGGTTCACAGCGGTCGACGAGATCCCCTTCGACTTCGCCCGCCGACGCCTGTCGGTGGTGATCCGGCGGAACGACCCTGCGGGCGCGCCCGGACCGGCAGATCACCAGTTGGTGACCAAGGGCGCAGTGGAGGAGGTCTTGGCTGCGTGCACCCGCGTGGTCGACGCCGGTCGGTCGGTGGTCCTGGACGATTCCCTGCGGACGTCGATCACCACCGTGGCGGACGGTCTGTCACTCCGGGGGCTCCGGGTGCTGGCCGTGGCGAGCCGAACGGTCCCCGGTGACCGGGGCACCCCGTACACGGCGGCCGACGAGCAGGACCTGACGCTGGTCGGTTTCCTGACCTTCCTCGATCCCCCGAAGGCGGATGCGCGCCGGGCTCTTGGCGGCCTGGCCGCCAAAGGCATCGCGGTGAAGGTGATCACCGGTGACAGCGAACTGGTCGCCACGCAGGTCTGTTCCGCCGTCGGGGTGGAGGTGGGACAGGTCGTCAGCGGCGCCGAGATCGACCTGCTCGACGAGAGCGCGCTGCGCGAACTCGCCTCGCGAACCACGGTGTTCGTCAGGACCAACCCGATGCAGAAAGCTCGCCTGGTGCGGGCCCTGCAGGCCGATGGGCACACGGTGGGCTTCCTCGGAGACGGGATCAACGATGCCGTCGCCCTCCACGAGGCGGACGTGGGCATCTCGGTGGACACCGCGGTGGAGGTAGCGAAGGAGACGGCCGACGTCATCCTTCTGGAGAAAGACCTGACCGTCCTCGAACAAGGGGTCCTCCAGGGGCGAACCACCTTCGGCAACACCATCAAGTACATCAAGATGACTGCCAGTTCGAACTTCGGCAATGTCTTCTCGGTGCTGGTGGCGAGCGCCTTCATCCCGTTCCAGCCGATGCTGGCGATCCATCTGCTGGTGCAGAACCTGGTGTACGACCTCTCCCAGCTGGCCACCCCCTGGGACCGGATGGATGCGGAGTACCTGCGGCGGCCCCGAAACTGGGACGCCCGGGGAATCGGGCGGTTCATGGTCACCATCGGACCCATCAGCTCGATCTTCGACATCACCACGTTCCTGTTGTTGTGGCACGTCTTCGGGGCCAACACCGAGGCGCACCAGAGCCTCTTCCAGTCGGGCTGGTTCGTCGAGGGCCTGCTGTCCCAGACCTTGATCGTGCACATGATCCGGACCCGGAAGATTCCCTTCATCCAGTCGCGGGCCTCCTGGCCGGTACTGGTGGCGACCTGTTCGGCGGTGGCGGTCGGACTTGTGCTGCCCTTCTCCCCGCTGGCCGAGGGGCTGGGCATGACCGCCCTCCCCCTGGGCTACTTCCCGTGGCTGTTCGGGACCCTGCTTGCGTACTGTGCGCTGACCCAGGGGGTGAAGACCTGGTACATCCGCCGCTTCCGAGAGTGGCTGTGAGCGCACCGCACCATACAAGGGCGCCGGCGGTGCCGTACCCGGCGACGCGCAAAGGGCCGCACCCCCGACGGGGACGCTGTTGGTTTGTTCGGCCCCTGCTTGTGCCCCCGTCGAGCGTCAGCTCGGCGGGGCACAATCCGGCGAAATGGCCGGTACGGGTGCGGGCTCGGGGTGCGCCGGTGAGGTGCGCTTCCATGCGGTTGAGATCGATCGCGGCTCCGGTGAGCTGGTGCTGGAGGCTGGTCTTCGCCACACCCGGTAGCGGGATCTGCGCATGCCGCGGCGCCCGACGGCTTGGGAGATGGTGCTCTCGACGCCGGCCCGGATCCTGTAGCGCTTTCCGGACGTCGCTCTGCTGATCGGCGCGGATACCACGGATGGCGTCGTGCTAGATCTGCTGTTGTCTCAGCATGAGTTCCCGGCGACGGCCGGTGGCCTGGGACGAGGTGTTCCGGCTGCATCGACATCGACACCCACCCCACACAACAACGTCGGTCCCCATGACCACAACCAGGTCATGGGGACCGACGTCACACAAAGGGCCGAATGAACCAACAGCGTCCGCTTCGGCGGGCGGCCGTCGTGGAGCTCGAACCTCGGTGCTTAGCCGCGAATGAGGTTGCGCAGCACGTACTGCATGATGCCGCCGTTGCGGTAGTAGTCCGCCTCACCGGGGGTGTCGATGCGGACGACCGCGTCGAACTCCACGCCGGAGTCGGTGCTGACCTTGACCGTGCGCGGGGTGGTGCCCTCGTTCAGCTCGGTCACGCCGCTGATGGAGAAGGTCTCCTCACCGGTCAGGCCCAGGGAGGCAGCCGAGGCACCCTCGGGGAACTGGAGCGGGAGCACGCCCATGCCGATCAGGTTCGAACGGTGGATGCGCTCATAGGACTCGGCGACCACGGCCTTCACACCGAGCAGCGCGGTGCCCTTGGCCGCCCAGTCGCGGGAGGAGCCGGAGCCGTACTCCTTGCCCGCAAGGATCACCAGCGCAGTGCCGGCGGCCTGGTAGTTCTGCGAGGCGTCGTAGATGAAGGAGACCGGGCCGCCGTCCTTGGTGAAGTCACGCGTGAAGCCACCCTCGGTACCCGGCGCGATCTGGTTGCGCAGGCGGATGTTGGCGAACGTCCCGCGGATCATGACCTCGTGGTTGCCCCGGCGCGAGCCGTAGGAGTTGAAGTCACGACGCTCCACACCGTGCTCGGTGAGGTACTTGCCAGCCGGGGTGTCGGCCTTGATCGCACCGGCCGGGGAGATGTGGTCGGTGGTGACCGAATCACCGAGCTTGGCCAGGACACGGGCGCCCGTGATGTCGCTGACCGGAGTGGTCTGCATCGTCATGCCCTCGAAGTACGGGGGCTTGCGCACGTAGGTGGACTGCGGGTCCCACTCGAAGGTGTCGCCGGTCGGGATCGGCAGCGCCTGCCACTGGGCGTCTCCCGCGAAGACGTCCTGGTAGGACTTGTTGAACATGTCCTCGCCGATGGCGTTGGCCACCACGTCGTTGACCTCGGCCTCGGAAGGCCAGATGTCCTTGAGGAAGACCGGGTTGCCCTCGGTGTCGGAGCCGATGGCCTCCGTGGTGATGTCCACCTTCATGGATCCGGCGATGGCGTACGCGACGACCAGCGGCGGGGAGGCGAGGTAGTTCATCTTGACGTCGGGGTTGATCCGGCCCTCGAAGTTGCGGTTGCCGGAGAGCACCGAGGTGACCGCGAGGTCCGCCTCGTTGATTGCCTTCGAGATCTCCTCGTCCAGCGGACCGGAGTTGCCGATGCAGGTGGTGCAGCCGTAGCCGACCAGGTTGAAGCCCAGCTTGTCGAGGTAGGGGGTCAGCCCGGCCTTGTCGAAGTAGTCGGTGACGACCTTCGAGCCAGGAGCCAGGGTGGTCTTGACCCACGGCTTGCGGGTCAGGCCCTTCTCGACCGCCTTCTTGGCCACGAGCGCCGCGGCGACCATGACGTAGGGGTTCGAGGTGTTGGTGCAGGAGGTGATCGCGGCGACGGTGACGGCGCCGTGATCGATCTCGAAGGAGGAGCCGTCGGCCATGGTGACCAGGGTCGGCTTGGTCGGCACACCGTTGGAGGTCGCCGGGGCGTCGGACGCCGGGAAGGACTCCTTGCCGGCCTCCTCGTCGTCGGAGACGTAGTTACGCACGTCCTGGGCGAACTGCTCAGCGGCGTTGGCCAGGATGATGCGGTCCTGCGGGCGCTTCGGGCCAGCGATGGAGGGGACGACCGTGGAGAGGTCCAGCTCCAGCTTCTCGGAGAAGTCCGGCTCGGCGGCCGGGTCCAGCCACAGGCCCTGCTCCTTGGCGTACGCCTCGACGAGCGCGACCTGCTGTGCGGAACGGCCGGTCAGCCTCAGGTAGTTCAGGGTCTCGCCGTCGATGGGGAAGATCGCGGCGGTGGAACCGAACTCGGGCGACATGTTGCCGATGGTGGCGCGGTTCGCCAGCGAGGTGGCGGCCACGCCCTCCCCGTAGAACTCCACGAACTTGCCGACGACACCGTGCTTGCGCAGCATCTCGGTGATGGTCAACACCAGGTCGGTGGCGGTGGTGCCGGTGGGCAGTTCACCGGTCAGCTTGAAGCCGACGACCCGCGGGATGAGCATGGAGACCGGCTGACCGAGCATCGCGGCCTCGGCCTCGATGCCGCCCACGCCCCAGCCGAGCACGCCCAGGCCGTTGACCATGGTGGTGTGGGAGTCGGTGCCGACCAGGGTGTCGGGGTACGCCTGTCCGCCGCGGACCATCACGGTACGGGCCAGGTGCTCGATGTTGACCTGGTGGACGATGCCGGTGCCCGGCGGGACGACCTTGAACTCGTCGAAGGCCGTCTGACCCCAGCGCAGGAACTGGTAGCGCTCCTTGTTGCGGCCGTACTCCAGCTCCACGTTCTGGGTGAACGCGTCCTTGGTGCCGAACTTGTCGGCGATGACGGAGTGGTCGATGACCAGCTCGGCCGGCGCCAGCGGGTTGATCTTGGAGGCGTCGCCGCCGAGCTCCTTGACGGCCTCGCGCATGGTGGCGAGGTCCACGACACAGGGGACACCGGTGAAGTCCTGCATGATCACGCGGGCCGGCGTGAACTGGATCTCCTGACTCGGCTGAGCCTGCGAGTCCCAACCGCCCAGCGCCCGGATGTGGTCGGCGGTGATGTTCGCGCCGTCCTCGGTACGCAGCAGGTTCTCCAGCAGTACCTTCAGGCTGTAAGGGAGGCGCGCGGAGCCCTCGACCTTGTCCAACCGGAAGATCTCGTACGACTCGTCGCCCACCTGCAGCGTGCTGCGGGCGTCGAAGCTGTTCGCCGACACGACAGTCTCCTTCATCAATGTGCGCGTTCTGCTACCGCATCCTGCCGCCACGCCCTCCGGCCAATCCGCTAAGGTAAGGCTAAGTTAGGTCACCCTTACCGAGGGGCGGCTGCGGTACGCCTTTGGCAGATATCTCGATGTCGAGATAACTCTAGTACATGACGGCCGGATGCGACGAGGCGCGCACCCGTAGAGCCGTGGGGAGCGTGCGCTCACCACCCCCGAGGCGCCCCTCGGGGCCGCTCTCGACCAGTTGGACCAAGGAGGAGACCGCCGTCACGGCCAGGAGATCAGGGTGCAATGTCACCGTACTCACCGGCGGGTCACACGTCGCGTAGGACTCATCCTCACTCACACAGGCGAGCAGGAGGTCCTGCGGAACTCTCAGCCGATGCCGAGCCGCCGCGGCGAGCACCTGCCTCCCGCCGGGGTCGTAGGCGCAGTACACGGCGTCCGGACGGCCGTCGCCGCCGAAAGCCGCGTCGAAGGCCCGCCCCTCCTGGTCCTGTGGATCAAAGGGGACGAGTAGCACGGGCCGCCCCCGCTCCCGGCACCACCGCTCATAGGCCTCGCCCACTTCGCGGGTGTAGTGCTCCCGGCCGAAGTCGGCGTGCAGGGCGATGCGCCGCGCCCCCGACTCCGTGAAGTGCTCCAGAACCCTCCTGACGGTGGCCGCGTGATCGTTGTCCACCCATACGTCCCCCGGTCGGGGACTTGCGGGGCGACCATCGAAGACCAGCGGCACACCCCGAGCCCGGAGGGCGTCGAGCATCCGGTCACCGGGGGGACTGTCCAGCAAGAGCATGCCGTCCACCGCCAGCGTGTGCCACGAGCACTGCCCACCACGCACGGCGGGCAGGGTAGTCAACGCGTAGCCGCGGGCGTGCGCTGCCGAAGTGGCCGCGGTCACGAACCGTGAGAAGTAGGAGACTTGGGTGAAATCCCAGGCAGATCCTCCGTAAGCGGTCACGGCGAGGCCCAGGCTTCCGGTACGCGGCACCCCCGGCCGCGCGTAGCCGAGTGCGGTGGCGATCTCGCACACCCGACGGCGCGTGGGCTCGGCGATTCGACCGGTACCGTTCAAGGCGTGACTGACCGTCGCGGTGGAAACCTCGGCGGCGCGCGCGATGTCGGCGAAGGTCGGTGCGGACATGCAGGTCATCGTACGGATCCCCGCAAGTGCGGTACGGATGGCAGACGGAATCCGTCGCCGGGAAGAACTACTGGTTAAGGGATTAATCAATGATTGTGACTCGCCACAGCTGACTTCCATCCCCAACTGGAGTGGTCACATTGCAGTGGTCGAGCGCAGTCTCCTCCCTCTCATCGGCGCCGCCGTCACCGCCCTCCCGCCCTTCGCGCCGTGGGCTGCTCGCCGCCGGCGGCGCAGCCGGCGCGGGAGCCCTTATCGGCGCCCTGGCTGGGCCCGCGGTGGCCAGCCCCCGGTCGGCCGCCACTTCCCGCGCGTCGGCCGCGCTGGTCATCCACAACGCCCGGGTCTTCAGCGGACGGCCAGGAGCAGCACCCGCCGAGTCGGTCGCGGTCGGGCGGGACGGCCGCATCCTCGCGGTGGGCGAGGCCGTGACGCGGCGGTTGGTCGGCAGGGACACCGAAGTGGTCAACGGCCACGGCCATACGCTCATGAGCGGCGTCCACGACGGGCATGTGCACCCGCTGGCAGCCGGGCGACGCTCCTTGCGCCCCTCCCTTGAGGGGGCGCAGACCACTCGCGCGGAACTACTGGAGGTCCTCAAGGGATTCCTCGACGAAACCGGCGGCGCGAGCGCCGAGCCGGACGGCTGGCTGGTGGTCGAGGACTGGAACCCGATCGGACTGCTGCCCGGCGGCACCCTCCCGCACCACTCGCTCCTGGACGAGCTCCCAACGCGCCGGCCGGTCGTCCTGGTAGGCGGAGACGGCCACAACCTCTGGGCCAACGATCGGGCTCTGCGGATCGCCGGCATCACCGCCGCCACACCCGATCCGGTGGGCGGGAAGGTGGTCAGGGACGTCGACGGCGCCCCCACCGGGGTCCTCAAGGACGATGCTCAGGCACTGGTGAGCCAGCACGTACCGGAACCCGCAGCAACCGAGGTGACCGCAGCCTGCGCCCGGGCGCTGCGGCAAGCGGCGGCCTGCGGAGTGACCACCATGATGGACGCCCTGGTGGGTCGGGAAGAACTGAGGGTGTACCAGTCCCTGACAGAGGGTGCAGGCATGCCGCAGCGCATCATCCCCGCGCTGCGCATCGAGGCGGACTGGGCCAAGGACCCGCAGACAGCACTCGCTTACGCCCAGGGTTTGGCAAGGGAGTTCGGCGAGAGTGCGGGGTTGCGGTTCGGGACCGTCAAGGTGTTCCTGGACGGGGTCATCGAGTACCCGGCGCAGACCGCGGCCCTCTTGGAGCCCTACCTGGACGGCCAGGGAAGAGTCACGAACAATCGGGGCGAACTGTATGTTTCTGCTCGGGATTACGGAAGGCTCACCGCGACCTTCAACCAAGCGGGCTGGCAACTGCACGCACACGCCTTGGGTGACCGCGCCGTGCGCACGGCACTGGACGGCTACGCCTATGCTCGCCGATCTACAGGGCAACGTGACACACGCAACACCATCGCACACCTACAACTGGTACACCCTTCCGATCTGCGCCGATTCATCCAACTTGGCGTGGTGGCTTGCCTGCAACTGCAATGGGCGACGGCCGACACCTGGACGATGGATGCCCTCCTTCCGCACATCGGCGAGGATCGCCACCGCTGGATGTACCCGGCGCGCAGCCTGGAGCAGGCTGGCGCACGACTGGCGGGCGGCTCCGACTGGCCGGTGGACGCCTTGCAGGTCTGGAACCAGGTCCGCACCGCCATCGACCGCCGCGGCGCCTACGGGGACGGCGACCTGTACCGGCACCTCGAAGGACTCAGCCGAACCTCGGCGCTGCGCATGCACACGTCGGGCACAGCCTGGCAGTTGCGGCAGGACCACCTCACCGGCACGGTCGAGCGGGGCAAGGCGGCGGACCTCGTACTACTGGACCGCGACGTGATGCACTGCCCGGTGGCGGACATCAGCGCCGCACAGGCGGAGCTGACCCTCATGAACGGCCGGGTGACCCACGACGCCCACACCCCGAGCGGACGCGAGGCGAGGGCGAGCCTGGCCGGGCCCCGCGTCGGGCCTCGACCGCTCTCGTACTCCGCGGTACACGGGGGGCGCCACCGAGCTTGCGGTTGTAGCGGGAGCTGAACCATGGAGGTTGGGTCCGACTGATGGGATGACAGATGTGCGGCATACGGGGGACTTGCCCCATATGCCGCACCTCATGGACATCGCAATCTCATATGTGAGATAACGTTCGCCCCATGGCAGACGACTACCTCGAACGCATCGGCAGGCTCATCCGTGACGCCCGGCAACACCGGGGCTGGACACAGAGTCAGCTAGCCGACGCACTCGCCACCAGCCAGAGCGCCGTCAACCGGATCGAGCGCGGCAATCAAAACATCAGCCTTGAGATGATCGCTCGAATCGGTGAAGCACTGGACAGCGAAATCGTCTCGCTGGGCTATGCCGGCCCGATGCACCTGAGAGTGGTCGGCCGCCGCCGACTCTCCGGTGCCATCGACGTCAAGACCAGCAAGAACGCCTGCGTTGCCCTGCTCTGCGCCTCCCTGCTCAACAACGGTCGCACGGTGCTCCGCCGGGTGGCCCGGATCGAGGAGGTCTACCGCCTCCTGGAGGTGCTGAACTCCATCGGCGTGCGCAGCCGCTGGATCAACGACGGCGTGGACCTCGAACTCGTGCCGCCGGCCCAGCTCGACATGGAGGCCATCGACGCCGAGGCCGCCCGCCGCACCCGCAGCATCATCATGTTCCTCGGTCCGATGCTCCACCGCATGGACCGCTTCAGGCTCCCGTACGCCGGCGGCTGCGACCTCGGCACCCGCACCATCGAGCCGCACATGATCGCGCTGCGCCGCTTCGGTCTGGAGATCACCGCGACAGAGGGGCTGTACCACGCCCAGGTACACGCGGACGTCTCCCCCGACCGCCCGATCGTGCTGACCGAACGCGGAGACACCGTCACCGAGAACGCACTGCTGGCAGCCGCGCGCCACGACGGAGTCACCGTCATCCGCAACGCCTCCTCCAACTACATGGTGCAGGACCTCTGTTTCTTCCTTGAGGCACTGGGCGTGCGGGTCGAGGGCATCGGTACCACCACGCTCACCGTGCACGGCGTGCCGAACATCGACGTGGACGTCGACTACTCGCCCTCCGAGGATCCGGTCGAGGCGATGAGCCTGCTCGCCGCCGCGGTCGTCACCGAATCCGAACTGACGATCCGTCGAGTCCCGATCGAGTTCATGGAGATCGAACTCGCGGTGCTGGAGGAAATGGGCCTGGACCATGACCGCTCGCCCGAGTACAACGCCGACAACGGCCGAACCCGGCTGGTGGACCTGACGGTTCGGCCCTCCAAGCTGGAGGCGCCGATCGACAAGATCCACCCCATGCCCTTCCCCGGGCTGAACATCGACAACGTACCGTTCTTCGCCGCCATCGCCGCGGTCGCCCAGGGCCAGACCCTCATCCACGACTGGGTCTACGACAACCGCGCCATCTACCTCACGGACCTCAACCGCCTTGGCGGACGGCTCCAGTTGCTCGACCCGCACCGAGTCCTGGTCGAGGGCCCGACCCGCTGGCGCGCAGCCGAGATGATGTGCCCGCCCGCCCTGCGACCGGCCGTGGTAGTCCTGTTGGCGATGATGGCGGCTGAGGGCACCTCGGTCCTGCGTAACGTCTACGTCATCAACCGTGGGTACGAGGAGCTCGCGGAGCGTCTGAACTCGGTAGGTGCGCAGATCGAGATCTTCCGCGACATCTGATACCCGCGTGCCGCCGCAGGTCGGGGCGCCTCCCCGTCCTCCTAGGCCGTCTGTGGGCCGTCGCCGGTGTCTCCGCCCCCGCGGAAGACCCCGTCGACGGCCCTTCGCGCTCGCGCCTGACTGCTGGGCATGAGGTGCGTAGAGGTCCGCAAGGTAAACCCGGGGCCGCTGTGACCGAGGTACTCCGACAGGGCCTTGACGTTCTTCCCTCGTCGAGCGGGACGGACGCGTGGAAGTGTCGTAAGGCGTGCATGCCGTGCTCGCGCGACTGGGTGAACCGCTCCCCCGGCTCCCGCGGCGGGATGACGACGGCCGCGACCAGCACGGGCTTCCAGCCCCTCATGCTGAAGAAGTTGCGGTTCACCGTTTTCCGCCCCCGCGAGTAGCAGATGAGCGACGCCGTAACCGGCTGCCCTTCCGGCGTCTTCCACGGCAGCGTGACGCTGATCGGCAGCCACTGGGTGATGTGTTCGGCGACCGCGAAGGCAACGGAGTCGGGCAAAGGAACGTCCCGTACCTTCCCGCCCTTCGGCGGGGCGAACACCAGCTTCGCCCTGACCATCTTCACCTGACGCACAACGTGCACGACGCCCCCGAGAGAGTCGATTTCCTCCACGGCCAGCCCGAAGAGCTCCCTCTGTCGCAGGCCGCATCCTCCGCCGACGTCCACCGTCTTCCGGTACGGCACGGGCAGGGCTGCACGCACCGCGAGTGCCAGCTGCTGGACGCGGTCCGGCTCGGCCCCGACGACGACGTCGCCGAGGTTACCGCGGCACAAGTCCGCCGCGTGATCACACACCTGATCAGGCAGGGCCCGGGGGAGGTGGGCGATCCCGACGTCCTGGTGCCACTCGGTGGCGGTGGCATGGCCACCGGCGCCCCTCTGCCCGCTGGCGGTCTGCCGTGGCACGGCCCCCGAGCCGCCGCCTTCGACCTCGCCGCGCTCACCGAGTCCCTCGCGGCCACACCGCGCCTTGGGGCGGAGGGCTTCGTGCTGCTGTTCCCCGGCCGCGACAACACCATGAGCAAGATCAAGTAGGACACCTACGTGGCACCGCACCGGATCACCACCGGGCTCAACGCCCGCGCGGTCTTAGAACGGCTCGGCCCGGACGGCATCGCGGCCGAGATCTGCCACGGCCTGCTCGACGAGTTCCACGACTGGGTCGAGGACGTCACCGCGGACCCGATGCGGCAGCGCGACGCGATTCGCGCCGAGCACCAGCGCATCACCAAGTCGGTGTTGGAGGGGGGACGCGTAAGGAGTACGCCATGCTTGCCAGCCGCTCGCCGATGCGGGCCTCTGCTCCTGCTCC
The DNA here is from genome assembly GCF_042869595.1 of Streptomyces sp. NPDC006879. Taxonomy (NCBI): domain Bacteria; kingdom Bacillati; phylum Actinomycetota; class Actinomycetes; order Kitasatosporales; family Streptomycetaceae; genus Streptomyces; species Streptomyces sp. NPDC006879. The sequence continues at coordinate 168,252 of NZ_JBIAGC010000003.1, read as the reverse complement.
TGGACGGCCGCGACCCGTCGGCCCAGATCCTCCACACCCTGCGGCCCGAGGCCGACGTCCGGCCCGTCAACACCACCGAGGATAGATCCTGATGCCCAACAGCCGTTCCTCGAATACGACTTACAGGTTAGGGGTGCCGACCGCAAGTACCTCGACCATTTCCAGTATGTATCGCCACCATCCACCTCCAACTGCTTTACAGGTTCAATTACTTGACAGCTACCGAGGGGTACGCCAAATGGGTGGCACCGGCCTCGTGGACGGCCTGGGTAGCGTCGCGCTGCTGCCGGAGGCGGTCCACGGCATGGGCGGCGTCGGCAAGACGCAGATCGCCGCCGACTCCGCCGACCGTTACCAGTCCAAGTACGACGTGGTGTGGTGGGATCCCCGCGGAGTGCCCCGGGCGGCTACGCCCTCTGACTGATCAAGCCTCCCAGCTGCGCGGCTTGACTTTTGATGACAACTCGCCTGCAAATCAACGGCGTTCTATATCTCCAGCACGAAAATCAGGTGGTAGCGTCATGGCGGACTCGAACCCGACCAGGAGCCCGCAGGAGCAGGCTCGCCGCAGGATGTGGCTCCTGGTGGCGCTACTTGCATCGCTGTTGGTCTCACTCAGCATGGGTGGCATCGCCGCAGTAGCAGGCGCGTCCGTGGTCTCTGCTCTCACCCTTGGGTCCAGCCTTTTCGTTGGGAGCATGACCGTCTTTCTTGTGGCACTCGCCTGGCTGAGTCCTCCAAACTCCTAAGCGGCCTTGAACGGGTACGTCAGCGTCGCGAAGGAAGCGCTGATCCAGATCAGCCCCCTCGCGGCCGGCATCCCCGAGGTTGCCAAAGACATCCAGGAACAGCTGACCGACCGAACCGTCACCTGGTGGACTCCTCAGCGCGGGACGGCTCCCATGCGCGTGACCCACCGGGGCGCTTTCCTCCATCGGATCGATCACACCCGTTGCGGCCAGAGCCGGCTTCCAGACGTAGGAGTTGAAGAAGTTCTGGTTGATCGCCTTCCGTTCGCGTCCCGTCACCAGGAGGCTGTACGACCTCGGGCGCCTGTGCTTGGCACCCAAGAGTCCGCCAGCGGCACAGGTCGTCCCGGGACAGCGCGACAGGTACGGGGCGAAGAGCTGCATGAGCCGTTCGCCGCCCCGGGCCACGCTTGTGGGCAGGGGAACGTCTCGGATCTCAGCGCGCGTACGGCCAGCACACGCCCGGGCGGCCGTGCCTCGACCCCGCCAGGTGTGGCGCTCGGCGGGGCAACTGCGCTGGTACGGCACGGATCACGTCCGAGGCGACGGCCTTCGAGCGCCGCTTGGAGAATCGTCTGGGACTTCTCTGGGACTTCCGGCCTAGTCAACAGGCACGAACATGAAGCAGCCGAAGGCTGGCCAACTTCGGTCGGAGCGGTGCGGGACGCGGCGGTCGGGCAGGTGGGCGAACCAGCGCGTCGGTAACTCGCAGGTGCGCGAACGAGGACCCTCCCACACGGCTGCGCACCACATGGTCGTTGACGGAAGCCCCACATGAGACTCAGAGGAAGATCGCGATCGGGTTCAGCGTCAGCTCCCCCCGCTCCTTGTTCCACGTCGGCACCTTGCCCAGGCAGCGGGCCTGGAACTCCCCGGTGAAGTACTCGGCGTTCTCGAAGCCCTCGCGGACACCGGGCGCTTCGCAGGTGATCCTCACCCGGGCGGCCGACTGCCCACTGCCGTACTGGGCGCGCAGCACGATGTCCCCATTGTCGGCTCGGTGGGCGGTGAACTGACCTGTGATCAGCAGGAACGCGGAAGCGACTCCAAGTGAGGTGAGCGTGACCCGGTTGTCGTCGCGCCGCTCGCGCAGGTTGTCGGCGAGAGCCCCGTTGGGTGCGACCTCGCCGGTGGTGAGGTCAGCGTGGACCAGAACGTCCTCCTTGCGCATGGTGTCCATGAGCAGCCGGATCACCTTGATCGGTGTCTCCTCGCGGATGTAGGCCGTCACGGTCTCCCTGGTGGCGGCGCGTCCTCCCCCGGCCGAGCCCCAGCCGAGCCTCGCCCACAGGCCCACGTGGGTGTCGACGTTGATCCGGTCGGCGACCTCCTGTTCAAGGGCCGCACTGAAGCCACCCTGCAGGTAGAGGCTCATGACCTGCTTCTCGTGCAGGAAGAAGCACATGCCGTGAACCGTACGCCCGCCGGTGCGGCTACGGTTCAGCCAGCCCAGGCGCAACAGCGCGTGCCGCGCCAGCAGGGCAAGGGAACCGGCCGTCACCACCCAGACGAGTAGCCACGGCCACCACAGGCTCCACCACTGACTGTCAATGACACCCACGGATCTCCTTGAACGCCTCGGTGAGGGAGAAGAGTCCGGCGTCGACCATGCGGCCTCCGGTCGCCTCGGCGGCACGCTGCAGGGCTGCCGCGTCGGCCTCTCCGAAATGGATGGGGAAGGTCGGCACCGCCTCGGCCGTACTGCCCCGCGTGAGGTGGCGGCGCAGGAACTCGGTTTAGGAGATGCCTGAGTTGTTCTCGCCGTCCGTCATCAGGACTACGGAGACCGGTCGTTCGGGCGCCTTCCTCACGGCGTCGGCTGCGATGGCGTAGCCGCGGTCGAGGGCCGACCAGACGGCGGTCTCGTCGTCGAGGCCGCCCTCGGCGACGATCCGGTCAAGGGTCGTGAGGTCGGCGTCGGAGCGCACCCTGACGGTGTGCTCCTGCAGCACCCGGCCGCCGAACCGTACGACGGTCAGCAGCTCCCCCCGGTAGAAGCGGGCGAACTTGCCGGTGGAGGTCTCATCGGCACCGCTGAGCCCGGCGAACGCGGAGCGCAGCTCGGCGATGCGTTCGCCGCGCATCGAGGTCGAGAAGTCCAACAGGAACACCACGTGGTCGGCAGTAGGGTGCTCCGGGTCACCGTAGTCGTCGACGAGTCGCTGGACGATGGCCAGCCGGTCGGGGAAGGACAGCGCGTTGCCGATGGGCGCGTGCAGCGGCTCGGACGGCTTGACGTCCTGGTTGACGGGCCGTCGATGGGTGCGCCGCATCAGCTTCGTCTGTACGTCGGTGCTCAGCAGCCAGTCGACGACCTTGGCGTACGCCTTGCGCTTGGCGGGATCGAGCAGCAGCAGCGGGAAGTCGGAGAGCACCATGCCGTCGTCGGGGTAGACCAGTTCCAGCGGCTCGGGCAGCTCGCCGCCGGTGTTGAGGGAGAGCAGTTCCGATTCGTGGGCGATCAGGGCGTCGGCGGCGTCCTGCCGGGTGACGTACTGCGCCAGGAGATCACGGGAGCTGGGGGCAGTGAGGGTCTGGCCGGAGCGGAAGCCGCGCAGCCGGTCGCAGGAGACATCCTCCTCGCGCAGGGCGCTGCCGGTGCCTGCCGCCGCGGTGGCGACGCCGACCAGTGCGGCGCGGCCGGTGTCGCTGTGGCGTGGGTCGGCCATGCCGAAGCGCACGGTGCCGTCGGCGGCGGCGTCGGCGATGTCCGCCCAGGAGATACGGCTGCCCGGATCGCGCGCACGGAGCTTCTTCGCTGCCCTGGGGGTCAGACCGACGACGACCGGGGAGCGCATGACGGGGGTGGACTCGGGCCGGGTGAGCGACCTACCGGAGTCCTGAAGGCGGAGCAGGTAGGAGCGGTCGGAGGCGGGCCATGCGAGGTCATGGGCGGGGTGCCCGGAGGGGGCGGGCTCGCCCGCGAGGTCGGCGGTCGCCCGGTACTCCATCTCCAGCTCGACCCCGGTGTCCTTCTCAAGCTCCGCCAGGAGGGGCTCCACGTCGACGAGTTCGGGGCTGGCGAGGACGCGGAGGGTGACGTGGTCGTCGTCGTTGCCGCAGCCGGAGGCGAGGCAACCGAGGAGGACGAGAGCGAGCGCGGCGCTCAGCGTGCGGCGGCGGCGGCGGCGGCTCACGGTGCCTCCGTGTCGGGCGGCGGGCAGTTGCCGACGTCGTTGATGATCTGCTCCAGAACGCTCAGGTCGGGCTCGTAGGACTTGGTCTGGTCGGAGTTGGGGATGGGGATCTGGATGCCGTTGTCGCGGAGGTAGGAGTTGAGGCGTTCGCTGGCGCTGGCCTTTCCGGAGAAGCGGACGCGGAAGCCCAGTTCCATCGCACGGTCGTGCAACTCCTGGTCCTGCTCGATGAGTTTGACGAGTCGGTCGCCCTTGTCGGTCAGGGAGATGAGCTGGGGCTCGGTGAGGGCGTAGGGCGATGGGTAGAGGAGAACGCGACCGGCGTCCTGCTCGTCGTGTTGCTTGTGGTGGGCGACCTGATGAGCCAGGAACTGGTGCTCGTAAATGAGGGAGACCGGCGCGATGCTCTCGCCGAGGTCGGAGAAGTAGCTGTCGGCCTGTTCGTCGGCCCACATGCCCTGGAGGTTGATCAGCGGCTTGATCTTCTCGGCGAGCGCGGTCACCGCGTCCCTCCCGGGCTTGGGACCGTCGGTGCTCTGGGTGCCCGGGGTGCTGTTGCCGTTGGCGACGAACGCGAGGAGGCTGAGGTAGGTGCCGGCGGCGTTGGATTCGCAGACGTTGGAGGTGCGCACCAGGACTCGACCGCTGTTGCTGTGCTCACCGGAGTTGTCGTAGCCGATGCCGTTCCAGGTGTCGGCGCCCTCGGGCACACCGTCACGGTCCTGGTCGGCATGGGTGCTGCCGTCGTGGACACCGTCGAGCAGGGTCATGAACGCCGGCATGTCGAGGTCGTAGTAGAGCGTGGGAGCTCCGCCCTGGGCTTGCTGCGCAGTGGCCACGCCCGCCTTGACCAGGGTCTCCGCGTAGTCGCGGAACGTGCCGAGGACCAGCGGGCTGACGAAGGGTCGGACCGAGCGAACCGAGCGGTTCTGCCGCTGGAAGATCAGCTTCGTCGCGGGCTGGCCGGACGGGAAGACGACGTCCAGGCCCGTCAGCGGGGTCGTGGCGTTGCCGCGGGAGCCGAGCCGGTGTATGTCGACGCGTATCCCGCGTCCGAGTAACAGCCGCTGTACCTCCGGGTCCTTGAAGTAGTCGGACTTGGAGCCCATACGTGCCTCCAAGGTGACGATACGTTCGAAGGGTCTGAGCGCGTTGCCCGTGACGAGCAGGGAGATCAGCCCCGCCAGGGCAAGCGGCGTGGCCAGGGCCACATGTCGTGGAACGCGGCGCCGCCTGACTCTTCGGGTGACGAGCCTCGGCTCCTGCATCGAGCTTGCACCGGCACCGGTCAACAGCCCTCCTACCACTCAAGGGGGCAGGATCATCATCGATCCCCTCGAACTCCACCCCTCCAAGTCCCCAACTCCATACATACGCAGGACAAATGCCAGGGGATCGCCAATAGTTCACCGCCGCCGCGACGGGAGCAGACTGCATCTCACACGGGGGTGGACACCAAGGCGAGCCCCTGAGCGGTGCCGCGCGGCGGGCGACCGCGCTCGGGGCCCGCCCAGGTGATGCGGACGGCCCCGTCCGCATCTGCCTGCGGAACCGCACCATCCGGCACACCATCCCGGAGAAGACCGACAGTGGGCAGCGCGCCTGCGCGAAGGCCCACGCGGCGGACGGCCACCCGTCTTCGACGAAGGGCGCTTCAAGAATCGCAGCACCGCTGAACCCGACCATCAACAGGCCCGAGCACGCCGGAGCCGTCGCCACCAGAGGCGACGAACGCGGCTACGGCCACCTCGGCATCCCCAACCGCGGCGGCGCCGGCCATCCGGCTCAGGATGAGAACCACGGCAAGACCAGACATTGAAGTGCTCTCCTCCCTTCGCAGGCTCAGGAAGGAGATTCCCGTCTACCTTGCGGTGACGGGCGTAGAGTGACCTGCCGAGATCACACCACGTCGAAAGAAGAGTCATGCCCCGCAGGACGGCGGCTGCTCTACGCCTGGACGCTGTCTGCCGGTCCCATCTCCGGGACTACCAGCGCCGGCCCTCCCTGTTCTCATCCCACACGCGCCGCCAGGCGGCCCGGTTCGAGGCCGAACGGGGTCTTCCCGTCCGGTCGCTCGAACACGCCGTCCATTGCTGGCGGGGCTTCGTTCGCCGGCCAGGACGGCCGCTCCACCTGCCCAGACCACACCTGCCCGGCTATGACATCTGGGACGACCGTCTCCTGCTAGAGCGGGCCATCGGCACTCTCGACAGACGAGCAGCCCGGGAAATCGCTTCGGTCGTCAGGGAAACCGACGCCGCCTTCCTGGCACGCACCCTGCCTGATCCGCACGCTCCAGATGCCTGGCCGTGGTGGCGTCGCAGATGCAAGGACCTGGGCGACATCATGCACGTTCCATCACAGGCGCATGATCGGCCGCACAGCTGCTAACTATGACTGCCCGGCGACGCAGGCCACCGCTGACCGCAGGACCGCCCTCACGGCTAATGAACTCAGTGCCTCGCGCTCCTGGCCCCTCCCCTTTCTAAGCCGGCGTCGGCGGCGTCCAGGGGGCTCCGCCACAGCAGGACCCGGCCCTCCAGCGGGGGCCCGGTCCACCCACTGGCCCCGCTCCTCGGGACTCCGTCAGCGACCGGCGTACGGCAGCAGGGCCATCTCGCGCGCGTTCTTGATGGCGGCGGCGAGAGCTCGCTGCTGTTGGGCCGTCACTCGGGTGACACGCCGGCTGCGGATCTTCCCCCGGTCAGAGATGAACCTCCGCAGGAGGGCGGTGTCCTTGTAGTCGACGTAGGTGATCCCGGCCGCGTCGAGCGGGTTGGGCCGGGACTTGAGGGGCTTGTGCGGAACGGGGCGTCGCGCCATGGCGGCTTCTCCTTGTATGAGCGTTTCAACCACGACCCCATCAGGCCGTGAGCACGTGGTGGTACGGGGCGTCAGGCGGCGTCGAGGAGGGAGTCGAAGGCGGCGGGCAGGTCCTTCCACGCCTCACGCCCCGGCAGGTACTCCGCGTCCGTCAACAGGCAGGAGTCGAGCAGTCGTTCCAGCCCCTCCCGGTCAAGGCCCGGGCTCGTGAAGACGAGGTGCTGGCAGCAGTCGCCATGCTCGGGATGCCAGTCGAGGGCCGCAGCGGCCCGACGCACCGGGGGGACCATCTCCCAGGCCGCGTCGGGCAGTGCGGCCAGCCATGGGCCAGCGTTCTCCACGCACAGCGCCCCACCCGCGGCGTCCCAGGCGAGCAGGGTGTCGGGGCGGTCGGCGAGCCAGAACCTGCCACGGCTGCGGGCCGCCGCGCAGCACAGGTCTTCCAACGCCTCATACAGACGCTCGGGGTGGAAGGGCCGTCGGCGGTGCCAGACCAGTGTGGTAACGCCAGCCTCGTCCGCTTCCTGGGGAAGGAGCGCACATGCCGGGTGCTGCGCGGCTGCCGCCGCCTCGACGTCGAAGCCGGCGAACGCGGCCCGGGCCAGTTCGACGGAGGCGGCCGGTATGCGTCGCGCGGTTGGGTGCAGTTGAGCCAGCAGCGCCCGGTCCTCGTCGTCGGCTTGCTCGCTGTCGACGAGCGCGAGGACAGGTGCGTACTCCAGTTGGCGGGCCCAGGTGTCGCTGACGGTCCGCTGGTCGGTGGGGGCGGCGGCGAGGCCGGCGGCGGCCAGGTCATCGCCGTTGGCGAGGCAGGGTAGGACGAGCGCGGGGTCCACGGCGGTGATCACGCCCGTGAGTGCCAATCGGCCGTCTCCGTGCCCGGCGACCACCTCCGCCATCGCCTTCGGTTCCACCGAGTCCCACAGCTCGACCACGGCGAGACGGGTCAGGCCGCCGTCCGCCAAGCGCTCCAGCTCCGGGACGAGGTCCTCGCGCATCGCGCAGCACGCACAGTCGTTGACCAGCGGAGTCTCACCGCGGGCGAGAAGGCCAAAGGCATCGCGGATCAGGCGGACCACGATGCCATCGAGCGCCGAGGACAGGTCGTGGTGAAGCGCCACACTCCCTGGAACGGTCCGCAGGAGCTGCTCGACGACCTCCCTCCGGGCCTCGGAGTGCATACCGGCAACGATCACGACGGGGAGTTGGTGCTCGTGGTTCATCAGCGGGCTCCGTAGCGGCGCTCGAACTTCTCGACGCGGCCGGCCGTGTCGAGAACGCGAGCCGTGCCCGTGTAGAAGGGGTGGCTCGCGCAGGAGATCTCCACGTCGACGACCGGGTAGCTGTTGCCGTCCTCCCATTCGACGGTCTTGTCGCTGGTCACGGTGGAGCGGGTGAGGAAGGCGGTGCCCGAGGCGGTGTCGCGGAAGACGACGGGGCCGTAGTCGGGGTGGATTCCGGGCTTCATGGCAGAACCTTTCGGCGTTGGGGCGGGGTTGCGGCGTGGTCAGCGCTCTTCACGGAAATCGACGTGGCGACGGGCGACGGGGTCGTACTTGCGCAGCACCAGCCGGTCGGGGTCGTTGCGCCGGTTCTTGCGGGTGACGTAGGTGAACCCGGTGCCCGCCGTGGAGCGGAGCTTGATGACCGGGCGGATCTCATTGCGTGCCATGAGGCTAGTATATGACACTGATTTTCATTACCAACAAGGCTCCATTTCGGGAGAGGAAGCAACACACATGCCTGGCCACTGCCAACTGACCGGCTCCAAGCCGGGATTCGGCAACAACATCTCCCACTCTCACCGGCGCACCCCACGCCGCTTCGACCCGAACATCCAGCACAAGCGCTACTGGCTGGCCAGCGAAGGGCGGCACGTCCGCCTGGCGCTGAGCACCAAGGCCATCAAGACGGTGGACGCGATCGGCATCGAGGCCGCCGTGGCCCGGATCCGCGCGCGAGGGGGGAAGGTCTAATGGCGAAGAAGAGCAAGATCGCACGGAACGAGAAGCGCAAGCAGATCGTCCAGCGCTACGCCGCCCGGCGGGCCGAACTCAAGGAGATCATCCGCCGACCTTCCTCCACGACCACCGAACGCGACACCGCACTCGCCGAGTTGCGCCGACAGCCGCGCGACGCCAGCGCCACCCGCGTGCGCAACCGCGACAGCGTGGACGGCCGCCCTCGGGGCCATCTGCGCAAGTTCGGGCTCTCCCGAGTACGGACGCGGCAGCAGGCGCACGCGGGATTCCTACCCGGGGTGACCAAGTCGTCCTGGTAGGCGGGCCCCACATCCGCAGGCACCCTGAGCCGAGTGGAGATTTATTGAAAACGATTACCGTTACTGGGTAAGGTCTGGTCCGTTCGTGTGTGGCACCTCCACGGCAAGTAGTCGGCCCTGAGAGGGGGACCCACACGGACGGACCAGACCCCCTCGCGACCCCCGCACCCACCCCCGCTGACCTGGAACCGGCCACAGCGGACCGTGACCCAGCACCCTTCACGCACCACGCACCACGCACCACGCACCACGCACCACGCACCACGCACCACGCGCCCGATCAAGGAGACCCACGATGGCCGTCCCCAAACGGAAGATGTCCCGCAGCAACACCCGCCACCGCCGGGCCCGATGGAAGGCGACCGCGCCCCAGCTGGTGCCGATCACCGTCGACGGTTTCGTCCACCAGGTCCCACGACATCTGGTGAAGGCGTACGAACGCGGGCTCCTGCACCCTGAACGCTGAGCACGCGAGGAGCTCGAAGGGCCACCCGCCGATGACCGTCCTGTCCGGTCCCCCCGGTGCGCGGCGGCCCTCGGCGTTCATACGGCGCCGAGCCCGGTGGAGGCGGCGACGCAGCCAACCGGGCATCCGCCCTCAGGGCCGTGGAGGAGTTCCTCGCGGCCGCCCCCTGGCCGCGTCGAACACCTGGTGAGGCTGCTCACCGACGACGCGGTCGCGATCTCCGACGGATCCGGCCTGACCCGGACGCCGCTGCGGTACACCAGCGCGCGGCGCATCGCCGCCGTCGCACGTGCCGGCTTCACAGCGGCACCCGCGAAACGACGGCCGACCGGAGGTCCGACCGCCATCCACCACGCCGTCGCCGACGGCGCCTCCGCCTTCCCCGTCGCGCTCGGGGACATGACCGTTGACTCCTTCACCTTCGACATCGCCGGTGGAAGGACTGCAACCATGCGCGGCATCGCCCCCCGCCTCATCCGTCTCACGCAGGGCTGGCGGCGACAAGAACCGGAAACACCGCTCATCGCCCCGTGGTGACCTGCCCACCGGGGGCGGGCTCGGGCCCGCCCCCGGTGGGCAGGTGTACCGGCGAGCCGGCACTCGGCCGGTTGTCGTTGCCGTTCGGTGGAACGCTCGGGATAGACTTGCAGAGTTCTGCAATTCGTAAGGTCACTCAACATCGACAGGGGGAGGCCGTGTGTCCCGGTTCGCGGAAGCAGCGCGAGAGCGGGTCCGGGTGGCGCGCGCACGCCTGGTGTCCGCCCAGGAAGCCGGTAACGCCACCGAGGAGGCCGAGGCCGCCGATGAGCTTGACGACGCCCTACGCAAAGCCCGTGAGTACGGCGTCGAGCCCGCTGAGGGACCGTGAAACGATGGGGGCCGCCCTCTCCGCAGACTTGCAGACGGAGCCCGCCAACGGCGGTCGCGGCAAGAGCGTGATCGTCCACTTGCCGGCGCAGCCGAGCCTGTGGCCCACCGGACGACGGAAGAAGGAGCCATGCAGATCATGAGGGTCGCCTCGACGCGGCGCGCGCGGACCGGCCGGGCCGGGATGCGGGCTGCCGTGCGGCCCGGGGTAACACGTCCGACCAAGCGGCGCACGAGCGGAGAGCGGTCGTGAGCGGCGAGAAGCACGAGTCGGACCGGGCCATGGACGAGAAGTGGAAGGAGAAGGGCGTGGCCCTTCGCGCCTTCTTCTACATCTTCGGCACACACCTGTTCGCCGGCTTCGTATGGCTGCTGTTCTACCTGGGCGAGCACGCCCAGAAGTAGTTCCGCCCTCGCGGCACCACACCTGGACGGCTCCCACGGAGTCCGGCCGCGGCGCCCGGCAGCGCTACTGGGCCGTGGCGCGCAGTCCGGCCAGGAGGTCAGCCTGACCTTGGAGGACACCGGTGAGGATGCCGCGGGCGACGCGGATGAGCTCGGCGAGGTCATCACCGGCCAGCCGGTAGTAGACGCTGGAGCCCTCACGGCGGGTGGCCACGAGGTTCGCCTTGCGCAAGACGGCGAGCTGCTGCGAAAGCGCGGCCGGCCCGACGCCGACCCCGGGCAGCATCTCGGCGACCGCGTACTCGCGGGTGCTGAGCAGTTCCAGGACACGGATGCGGACCGGGTGGCCGAGCGTTTTGAAGAACTCGGCCTTGAGCTGGTACGGCGGCGGACTCGACGGGGGTCTGCGACCAAGAGCCCCGGCCGTCTCGGCTGCACTGCCCCTTGGGACCATGACCCACCCATGACTTCCTCTTGGCGGGGCGATCCGAGGAGCCCCTGTCCTGCGCTACTTCGACCTCCACAATTGCAGATTCCTGCTACTTCTGGGCTGCGCCCCATGCGGGCAGCGTCTCGACCGGCCCACTCGCTCAGGGCACAGAGCCAGGATCGTGATGCGCCCATTGGCGGTAGCAGCAGAGCGAAATTCCCCTACAACCCCAATAGTGGGCATCAAGGACGCTTCGTGATCTAGGGACACCCATGGACCGATACCCGCCGATCGCTGACCACGGACTCATCGGCGACCTGCAGACCGCCGCCCTGGTGACCTCGCAGGGCGTGGTCAACTGGTTCGCCGCGCCCCGCTTCGACTCGCCCAGCGTCTTCGCCGCCTTGCTCGACCACGACCGCGGTGGGTACTTCCGGCTCGCGTCCCGGGATCCGCAGGCCAGTTGCAGGCAGCTCTACTACCCGGACACCGCGATCCTCGTCACACGGTTCATGTCACCCGACGGCGTCGGCGAGGTGCTCGACTGGATGCCGCCGAACGCCAGCCGAACGGCGAGCGACGAGCACACCCTGATCCGGTTGGTGCGCACCGTGCGGGGCACCGTCCAGTTCGATCTGGAGTGCCGCCCGCGGTTCGACTACGGCCGGGCCACCCACACGCTCGACCTACGGCCCGACGTCGCCGTCTTCCGGGCGCCTGAGGTGACCGCATACCTCCAGAGCACCTTCCCGCTGGAGCGGGACGGAGACGACCTGCGCGGCTCGGTCACACTGAGCGTCGGCGAAGCGGCGGCGGCCGTCTTCACCGTCTGTGGGAGCGCAGGCAAAGCACCCGCCCCACCGACCGCTGAGGGGATCACCCAACGCCTCTGGGAGGTGGCGGACTTCTGGCAGAACTGGGTGCGGGGCTCCAACTACCGTGGCCGCTGGCCCGATATGGTCAACCGCTCCGCCATCACCCTCAAGCTGCTCACTTACGCCCCCACGGGCGCCCCGGTCGCCGCCGCCACCATGGGCCTGCCCGAACAGGTCGGCGGCGAGCGCAACTGGGACTACCGCTACACCTGGGTGCGCGACGGATCACTCTCCGTCCGGTCGATGCTCGACCTCGGGTTCGTCGAGGAAGCCACTCAATTCGTCCACTGGCTGGGAAACCGACTCCACGAGGCGCAGGGCAGAGGCGGCGAACCGCTCCAGATCATGTACCGGGTCGACGGGGAGCCGCTGCTGGGCGAGGAAGTCCTCGACCACCTGGAGGGCTATCGGGGCTCGGCACCGGTCCGGCTCGGCAACGCCGCTGCCCAACAGTTGCAGTTGGACATCTACGGCGAGGTGTTGTACGCCTTGTCGGAGGGACGGGAGATCGCCGTGCAGTCGGGCTACTGGGGCTGGAAGACCCTTTCCCGCACCCTGGACTGGCTGGCTGACTCCTGGGACCGCCCCGACGAGGGCATCTGGGAAACGCGCGGCGGGCGCAAGGACTTCACCTACAGCCGCGTGATGTGCTGGGCGGCCTTCGACCGTGGCCTGAAGCTGGCTTCGGACTTCAGCCGGCCCGCGGACACGCACCGCTGGACCACTGCCCGAGACGCCATCTTGGAGCAGGTGATGGAGCGTGGTTGGAGCAAGTCGAACCGGGCCTACGTACAGCACTTCGGCGGGGAGAACGACGTCCTGGACGCCTCCCTGCTCCTGATGCCCCGGGTGGGATTCGTCGCGCCTCGGGACCCTTCGTGGCTCTCCACCCTGGACGCGATGGACCGCGCTCTGGTCTCCGACAGCCTCGTCTACCGCTACGACTCGGCCGCCTCGCCCGACGGTCTGCGTGGCTCGGAGGGCACCTTCAGTCTCTGCACCTTCCTATACGTGGACGCGCTGGCCCGGGCCGGACGACTGCGCCCGGCCCGCTACACCTTCGAGAAGATGCACACCTACGCCAACCATGTCGGCCTGTTCGCCGAGGAGGTGGGCCCGAGCGGGGAACAACTAGGCAACTTCCCACAGGCGTTCACCCACCTGTCGCTCATCATGGCGGCCAGCACGCTGGACGAGGCACTGGATCGGCAGCGTGGCTGACATGCCTGAAGCAGCAGCGCCCTTGGGAGAATCCAGCCGTTCGAAGCGGCAACAGCCACAGAGCCGATCCGACTTCGAAGAGCTCTACCGGCGGCTCCAGCGAATGGGGACCGGTGACGCACAGGGCGCCCTGGCCTCCCTCACCGCCCAGCACGTCCGGACGGCTGCGGGCGAGGTCCGCCTCGGCCGGGCGGTGACGATGGCCGCCCCGATCGAAACCCACACCGCCCCCGACGATCCGCAACCGGCGGACCATCGGATGACAGGCCCTTCGCCGAGCGAGGCGCAGGAGGGTGGGGTGCACTTCGCCACCGACCGCTTCGGCATGAACGTGCACGGCGATGCGAACAGTCACCTCGATGCGCTCTGCCACGTCGTGTACGACGGCACCCTGCACGGCGGGGTGCCCGCCACCACGCTCACGTCAAAGGGGGCGAGAAGGCTGTCCGTGGACCTGGCCGGGAACGGGATCGCGGGCCGAGGGGTCCTGCTCGACATCCCGCGGCTGCGCGGAGTGCGGTGGCTCGAACCGGGAGAGTACGTCGACGCGGACGAACTGCTGGCGGCTGAACGGAGTCAGGGCGTGCGAGTGGGCGCGGGAGACCTGTTGTTCGTCCGGTTCGGCCACCGCCGGCGCCGGAACGAGGTAGGTCCCTGGGACGTCGCCCGTACCCGTGCCGGACTGCACCCGACGGCCATGGAGTTCCTCGCCGAACGCGCGGTGGCCGTCCTGGGGAGCGACAGCAACAATGACGCCGCACCGAGCCTCACCGAGGGGGTCGACTTCCCCGTGCACGTACTGGGTGTACACGCCCTCGGGATGCACCTCCTGGACTATCTGCAGTTCGAGGATCTGGTGCCGCTGTGCGAACAGGAGGGTCGCTGGTCGTTCCTCTGCGTGGTCGCACCGCTGCGGCTGCCGCAGGCCACCGGCTCACCCGTGAACCCCGTCGCGGTCCTTTGACCTGAAGGGCCCTCGACGGACACCCCACCCACGAACCCAAGGTGGTCCCCATGGGCGACGATCAGCACTACGACGTCATCATCATCGGTACCGGTGCGGGAGGCGGCACCCTGGCGCACCGCCTCGCTCCCACCGGCAAGCGCATCCTGATCCTCGAACGCGGCGGATACCTCCCCCGTGAACGGGACAACTGGGAGTCCTCCGCGGTCTTCGTCAGGGGCAAGTACCGAGCCCCCGAGTGCTGGTACGACAAACACGGCGAGCGGTTCCCGCCCGAGGTCAACTACTACGTCGGTGGGAACACCAAGTTCTACGGCGCGGCTCTGTTCAGGCTGCGCCCGCAGGACTTCGACGAGTTGCGCCACCATGGCGGTATCTCGCCATCCTGGCCCCTGCGTTACACGGACTTCGAGCCGTACTACACACAGGCCGAGCACCTCTATCGGGTGCACGGCGAGCACGGCGAGGACCCGAGCGAGGGACCGGTCAGCTCCCAGTACGCCTACCCACCCGTCCAGCACGAACCGCGGATCCAGCAGCTCAGCGACGACCTGTGCCGGCAGGGCCTGCATCCCTTCCATCTCCCCATCGGCGTGAACCTCATCCAGGATCCCCAAGGGCGTGCGAGCCATGAGAGCGTGTGCATCCGGTGCGACCGGGTGGACGGGTTCCCCTGTCTGGTCGGTGGTAAGTCGGACTCCCAGGTGATCTGCGTGGACCCCGCCCTCCAGCACGACAACGTCCGTATGGTCACCGGTGCCCACGTGCGAAGGCTTCGGACCGACAGCGGTGGGCGCTCCATCAGCGAGGTGGTCGCGGAGTTGGAGGACGGCTCCGAGGTGCGGTTCGGTGGGGACATCGTCGTGGTCTCCTGTGGGGCGGTGAACTCCGCCGCCCTGCTGCTGCGTTCCGCGAACGAGCACCACCCCGGCGGCCTGGCCAACGGCTCCGACGTGGTGGGTCGCCACTACATGCGCCACAACAACCTCGCCCTGATGGCGGTTTCGAAGGAGCCGAACGAAACCCGGTTCCAGAAGACCCTCGCACTGCACGACTGGTACCTGGGCGCGGACGACTGGGACTTTCCGCTCGGCGGCATCCAGATGCTGGGCAAGTCCGACGCCGACCAGATCAGGGGTGAGGCGCCGCGCTGGGCGGGACTGGCGTCGCCCGACATGCCGTTCGAGGTGTTGGCCCACCACGCGGTGGACTTCTGGCTCTGTGGCGAGGACCTGCCCCGGCCGGAGAACCGCGTGACCCTGGACGCGAACGGGGACATCCACCTGGCTCTGGACGAGAAGAACAACATCGAAGGACTGGGCCGGCTAAGGCACAAGCTGCAGGGGATGTTGAGCAGGCTCGGGATGCACCCGCACCACCTACTACCGCACAGCATCTACCTGCACAAGGGGATGCCGATCGGAGCCACCGCCCATCAGGCCGGCACCGTAAGGTTCGGATTGGACCCGGCCGCCTCTGCTCTCGATATCAACTGCAAGGCGCACGAGTTGGACAACCTCTACGTCGTGGACACCAGCTTCTTCCCGAGCATCGGCGCCGTCAATCCGTCCCTCACCGCCATCGCCAACGCGTTGCGCGTGGGTGACCACATCGCCGAACGCATCCGCTGAGCACCCCGGGTGCGGACCGTTCGCGGCCCCGGCGCCCGAGCGGTGCGGCCCGCGTGGAAGCCCGCGGTCACTGTTCGCCCTCCTCCTCGGGAAGCGTCTCCAACACCCCATGGGTGTCGAGGCGGTACAGCACGACCAGGGCGGGCCCGATCAGTACGAGCGCGACGGCCGCCACGATCAACATCCACTGCAACGGCGCGCTCGCACCGGCGGCCTGCTGCACGGTCAACGAGGTGGGCACCAGGTAGGGACGCTGGGCGAACCCCCATGCGGCGACCAGCAGCGCCACCGCCGCCACCGAGGAGTATCTCGCCCATCCGGCAGCGTCCCCGGCGACCAGGACGGCGGTGACCGCCACCGCCGCCACCGCGAGGAGGACCAAGGCGAGCCCGGCGCCGTGGGTGAGTCCGTGATGGACGTACGTGGCGTGCGGGTCGGTCACGCTCAGGCCGATCACTCCGACGATCAGCAGGGCCGCGCACCCGGCCCAGGCCCTCCGTCGGAAGTAGCCGACCAGATCTGGTGCCTCGAAGCGGCGGGCGTCCACGGTCAAGAACACCGCTCCGAGGAAGGCGGTGGCCGCAACGGCCGCGAGCCCGCCCATGATCGAAGTGGTGTTGGCCCAGGCGTCAGCCGAGGCGGTGGTTCCCGGTGCGACCCGGCCGGAAGCCACTCCGCCGACGGCCGCGCCCAGGAAGAACGGCGTGAGGAGCGAGGAAACGGCGAAGGCTGCACCGTAGATCCGGCGCTTGGCCAGACGGCGGGTGGGCTTTCGAAGGGCGAAGCCGGCCCCACGCAACACCATCCCGACGGCTGCCAGCGCAAGTGGGAGCCACAGGGCGGTGAACACCGTCTGGAAGAACACCGGGAAGCCGGTCCACATCAGGACCAGCACGAAGATCAGCCAGACGTTGTTGACCTCCCACACGGGCGCCATGGCGTGATCGATCAACCAGCGTGCCCTCTTGCCGCGTTCGGCGCCGCCTGCCACCAGGTCCCAGAACCCGGCCCCGTAGTCCACGCCGCCACCGCAGGCATAGGCCGCGACCGCCAGCAGCAGGATCCAGGCGACGATGTTCGCGGTCACGACTGCTCTCCGGGTGTTCGGCCGCCGCCCGCGGCGCCGGCGGGCTCCGAACGCGGACCGTAGGGGGTGTCCGTTTCCGGGTTGTCGGCGAGTGCCCGCGCGGAACCGGAGTCGGCGAGCCGCCAGCGGGTCCGCATCTTGAGCAGGACGCCAAGGAAGGCGCCGAAGACCAACAGGTAGACCACGATGACCACCCCGAACATGGCCCACAGCGAGGAGGCCGAGGTGGGCGTAACCGCCTCGGAGACCCGCATGTTCTGGTAGACGATCCAGGGTTGGCGACCCACCTCCGTGGTGACCCAGCCGCATTCCACCGTCACCACGCTCGCCACGCCGGCGAGGGCCGCGCACCGGAAGAACCATCGGGATTTCGGCAGGTCACGGCGCCTCCACCAACACCAGCCGTACCAGAGTGCCAGCAGGATCAGCGCGCTGCCGAGGAGGGCCATGATGTCGAAGGCCCAGTGCACGATGTTCGCCTGGGCGACGGTGGGCCGGTCAGCTGCAGGCACCGAGGTCAGTCCGGTGACCTCGGTGTCGGGGCTGAACCCAGCCAGGATGGAGTCGAGTTGCGGAATCCTGAGGCCGCCCTTGACGCTGCCGTCCTCCTGTAGCCGGCCGAACATGTACTCCGGTACATGGGTGTCGGTCTCCCAGACCAATTCGGCTGCGGCGAACTTCACGGGCTGCTTCTGGAAGATCTGCCGGGTGATGTTGTCACCCAGGAAGAACTGCACGGGAGTGAGGACCGCCGCCACCGTGAAGGGAATGGTGAACCCGAGGCGGTGGTAGCGGTCACGGCGTCCGCGCAGCCAACCGACCGCGTAGACGCCGGCCACGAGGTAGCCGGCGGTGAGGAACATCGCGACGACGAAGTGCCAGTACTGCGGTCCGAACATCGGTGTGAAGATGGCCTGTTGGACGTTGATGCCCACGGGAGTACCGCTGGAATCGAGGGTGAACCCCTGTGGGGTGTTCATCCACGAGTTGGCGGCGATGATGCCGAACGCCCCCATCAGGGCTGCCAATGGCAGAGGCAGGCCGAGCCAGAAGTGCGTTCTCGGCTTCAGACGGCGCCACCCGTAGAGGTAGATGGCGATCAGGATGGCCTCAAGGAAGAAGGCCCAGGACTCGATTCCGAACCCGAGTCCGAACACGTCGCCCCAGCGGCCCATAAGGCCCGGCCAGAGAAGTCCGAACTCGAAGGACAGCACGGTTCCGGTGACGATGCCCACGGCGAACTGTACGGCCATGACCGCTGACCAGCGGCGAGCCAGCAATAGGGCTACGGGGTCGCCCTTGCGTAGCCCCCGGTAGTGCATGACGAGGGTGATGAACGGCAATGCCACCCCCATCGGCACCAGCAGGATGTGACAGGCCAGGGTGAAGGCCATCATTTCGCGGGCGGGCAGCAGTTGGGCGGGGGCTTCCGCCAGGAGGACCACCATGGTGTTCATCGGGACCCCCCTGGTTCCGTCCCGGAGCCCACCGGGTCGGCCGACGAGCCGGCCCACGGCCCCTGCGGGGCGGCGGAGGACTTCCGAGCCGTCGAGACGAAGGCGCGCTCACGTCGCGAGCCGGAGGCGAAGACCACCGCCCAACTGAGCAGAGCGCCGGCCCGGCTGCGGAAGCCGGTGAGGAAGACGATGTGGATGCACAACCAGACGAGCCATCCGACCAGCCCGGAGGCGTGGAAGCGGCCCATCTTCACGACAGCGTTCCCCCGGGAGATGTAGGCCGCGCTGCCCAGGTCCAGATAGCGAAAAGGTCGCGGCCTGGCGGTTCTGCCCTCGATCGCGTGGCGGATCCGCCGGCCCGCGTAGGCCCCGCTCTGCATGGCGACCTCGGCAAGCCCGGGCAAATCGTCCAGACTCATCAGATCGCCGACCACTCGGATCTCCGGATGGTCGGCGATGGTCAGGTCGGGCTCGACCTTGATACGTCCCACCCGGTCCTGCTCGGCACCGGTCGCCCTGGCCAGGGCGGTCGCCAGCGGTGGCGCCTCCACTCCGGCGGTCCACAGCACCGTGCGCGCCCGCACCTGCTCAACGCTGCCGTCCTTGCGCCGTACGGTCAGCCCCTGGGCGTCCACGTCGGTGACGATCGAGTCCAGGTGGATCTCAACCCCGAGGTCCTTCAGCGTTCGGGCGGCCCGGCGAGAGAGCACCGGACCGAAAGCACCCAGTACGGCTGCCGATCCGTCGAAGAGCAGCACCCGGGCCTGGCTCGGGTCGATCGTGGAGAACTCCCGGTCGAGGGTGTGGCTGGCGATCTCCCGGATCTGCCCGGCGAGTTCGACGCCGGTGGGGCCACCGCCCACGAGCGCGAAGGTAAGCCACTGCGCGCGTTCTCTTGGGTCGCTGCTGGCCTCGGCCATCTCGAACGCCCGGAACAGCTTGGCCCGTACGGCCAGCGCGTCCGACAGCGTCTTCATGCCCGTGGCGTGCCGGGCGAACTCGTCGTGCCCGAAGTAGGACTGCCGCACGCCGACTCCCACGATCAGATCGTCGTAGGGCAGCTCCAGCTGGCCGCCGTCCGGGCGCTCGGCGTGGACGATCCGTCGGGCCACGTCCACGTCGGTGGCCGTGGCGAGCAGGCACCGCACGTGGGGACGGCGCCGTAGGACGGCTCGCAGCGGCTGGGCGATCTGCCCCTCGGAGAGGATGCCTGAGGCGCACTGGTAGAGGAGGGGCTGGAAGAGGTGGTGGGCGCAGCGGTCGACGAGGGTCACTTCCACCGGGGCGCTGCGCAGCGCCCGTACTGCGAAGAGGCCGGCGAAGCCGCCACCGACGATCACCACCCGGCGGGGTGTCACGTGGTCTTCCACGGTCCGGTCAGCCTCCAGTGGCGAAGCCGGGGAAGAGCGTCATCCCGCCGTCGACGTAGAGAGTGGTTCCGACGACGTAGTCCATCAGGTCGGAGGCCAGGAGGGTCACCGCGTTGGCGATGTCTTCGGGGTCACCCACCCGCCGGTAGGGGATGAGTTGCAGGAGGTCCGCCTCGGCTGCGGCGGTGTCCCAGGCGTCGCGGTTGATGGGGGTGCGGATGGCTCCGGGCGCGACCGCGTTCACCCTGATGCCCTGCGGGGCGAGTTCCTGTGCCAGCGTCTGCATCAGCATCAGGACGCCGCCCTTGGAAGCGGCGTAGTTCGCGTGGCCCGACCAGGGGATGATCTGGTGGACCGAACTCATGCAGACGATCTTCCCGGCCGATCGGGACACCTGCGGCACCACTCCCCGGCGGACGAACTCCTTCGCAGCTGCCCGTGCGCACAGGAACTGACCGGTGAGGTTGACGTCCAGCACCTTCTGCCACTGGGCGAAGGTCATCTCGGTGGCAGTGGCATCCCGCTGGAGTCCGGCGTTGGCCACCATGATGTCGAGGGTGCCGAGCTCCTCGACCATCCGGTCGACCATCGATACGACCTGGTCCTCCTGGGAGACGTCTGCCTCGTGGGCGTAGGCCCGAACCCCATAGGACTTGATCTGTGCGACCACCGCCTCGGCCGCCTGCGGCTCGCAGACGTAGTTCACCACCACGTCTGCGCCCGCCCGGCCGAGGCTGATCGCGGTCGCCTTTCCGATGCCGGAGTTGGCGCCGGTCACCAGTGCCTTCTGCCCCCGAAGGATCGGTGGTCCCTGCCGAGACTCCTCAACCACAGCTGATGTCACCGAGCTCTCCCGTCCCGACCGTGGACCAGCAACCGGACGCCACACTCCTCGGACCCCACCTGTCGCAGGCGAACGGCTCGCCCCACTCGTCCGTTCGGAAGCGGCAACGCCACTCCGCCGGCGCAACAGCAGGACGCCCCCGGGACGGGCCGGGACGTACCGTTGCACGGACCGGGTCGATGGCGCGGAGCTCGCACCGGCCCCTGTGTCTCGACCCGCAAACGATCTCCCGCACGGGGCTTCGTCGTGTGCGGGGCAGGGAGGAACCCGTGGGTGCACCAGCACCGCCCATCGTCGTGGTCATGGGCGTGTCCGCCTCCGGCAAGTCCAGCACGGGGCGGCTCCTCGCCCGTCGGCTCCGCTGCCCCTTCGTGGAGGGCGACGACTTCCACCGCGCCACGAGCATCGCCAAAATGGCGGCCGGGCATCCGCTGGACGACGAGGACCGCGATCCCTGGCTGCAGAGCCTGGCCGACCGAATCCGTGACTCCAGCCGCGCCGGGCACAGCGCCGTGATCGCGTGTTCGGCCCTGAAACGGCGCTACCGCGATCGTCTGCGAGCCGCCGGCCCGGGCGTCTGGTTCCTGCACCTGGCCTTGGACCAGCAGATCGCGCGAGCACGCCTGACCGGGCGGACCGGGCACTTCATGCCCGCCGAGCTCCTGGCCTCGCAGTACGACACCCTGGAGCCCTTGCAGGCCGACGAACCCGGCCTGACGGTGCGAGCGGACAGGGACGAGAAATCCGTCGTCGGGCAGGCCGAGGAGGCCCTGGCACGGTTCCAGGCCGACCGCGCCCGGACGTGACGGGCGCGGCAACCGTGCGCCTTCCGGCCGGGAGGGGCGGAAGCCCGTGCGGCGCGGAACCCGAGGTGGAGGCCACCGGGGCCCACGCCACTCCTGCGATCGGGGGACATCGCCTCGTCCGGAACCCCGACCGATCGGATGTGCCGGGGCAGGGGGGATCCGCGCGAACGTGGAGGCATGGCCGTTCGAGCCAGCCACCCAGGCGGGCGGCAGCCCGGCAGGGACGTTCCCGCGGCCTCTCCCCCCGACGAAGGGAAGCCCGATGCTCCGCGCCGACACCGCCGGCCCTGACACCACCGCCAGCCACGCTCCCCCGCACGTGCCCACCACGTCCGTGGGGAGCGAGCTGCACGACGTGCAGAACGAGCACGACCGACGCGGCATCGAGATCGACGAGGTGGGCATCAGTGGGCTGCGCTACCCGATCGTGCTCGACGACGGAAAGCTGCGCCATCAGGGCATAGCGGAGGCGAAAGTCAGCGTGCGTCTGCAACACGACCGCCGAGGCACCCACATGAGCCGCATGGTCGCCCTGGTCCACGAGGCGCTACGCGACTTCGATCCCAGGGCGGTCGGTACCCTCCTCAAGACGGGCGCCGGTTCCCTCGACGCTCCGGGGCTGTCGGTGCGCCTGAGCATGGAAGTGGCCACCGAGGTCATGGCGCCCGCCAGCGGCATCACGTCCTGGGCCGTGCACGACGTGGCGTTCGAGATGCACTGGGACGACGGTCAGGTACTCCTGAACACGTCGGTCACCTGCGAGGTCACCAGCCTCTGCCCCTGTTCCAAGAACATCTCCGACTACGGTGCCCACAACCAGCGCAGCCAGGTCACCCTCACCGTGACGGGGCAGGGCGACACACCGTACCCGCTGTCCGTCAGCGAGTTGATCACTCTCGCCACCTCGCACTCCTCCGCACCGGTGGTACCCCTGGTCAAGCGCCCCGACGAGCGTGTCCTGACGATGCAGGCCTATGACAACCCGGTGTTCGTGGAGGACATGGCACGTGAGGTGTCCGCCGCCTGCCGCCGCCGTGACCTCGTCCACCGCGTGGCGGTGCGCAACTTGGAGAGCATCCACAGTCACGACGCCATCGCCGTGGTCACCGGCTGAGGGCGGCGGGGCGAAAGCCCGCCCCATCCGAGTTCGGCTTCCCACGCGCCCACGGCAACGAACGGAGAGATTCCCAATGTTGACCATTTCCAAGGAGTTCCACTTCTCCGCGAGCCACCAGCTCGCTCACCTTCCGGCGGACCATCCCTGTTCCCGCATGCACGGGCACAACTACATCGTCGTCATCGAGTTGTCGGCCGCCTCCGACGCGCTGACGGACGCAGGATTCGTGCGCGACTACCGGGACCTGGCGGACTTCAAGGACTGGATCGACACCCACCTCGACCACCGGCACCTCAACGACAGCATCGCCGGTCGCAATCCCTCGGCGGAACAGATCGCGATGTGGGTGCACGAGACCTGGTCGCAGCGGCTTCCCGAACTGACCGCGGTACGGGTCTCGGAAACCCCCAAGACGTGGGCGGAGTACCGTCCCATCTGATCTTCCCGGTGCGGTGTGGCACACCGCTCCGTCGTGTCCTCGGCCGCCCGCGCCGGGCGGACCCCGGGGCGCGCACCACCGCACCCGCTTCCGGGCAGCTCAGGTGGAACGGGGGGAGGTGCGCCAGACCAGGCGCGAGCCGCCCTCATCGTCCGCGGCGACCGAGGTCTCGGCCACGGGCAGGCCGCGCCCGATGAGCCACTGCCCCAGCCCGCGCGCCATGGCCTCGCAGGATGCCGGACCGAACTCGTGCTCCCCCGGCCCCCACCACTCGCGGATCAGATCAGCGACATCGAAGAACTCCAGGTCACGTTCGTCATGCGCGACGAGGACGTCGACCCGCACTCTGAAGAGGTGGCGGTGGCGGCTGGCCAGGAAGTCGCGTTCGGGCGGGGCCTCGGGCCAGCGGTGGAACCCCGGTAGCCGCTGTTCCACCCAGATCGAGGCGGTCTCGGGGAGTGGTTCCTGCGGACCGGTCATGGCACCGCACCTCCGATCGCCCCCGTCCTACAGCGGCGGACCTCCAGCCGCCGTGCGCGGGGCCCGCACCGGCTTGTTCCCGGGCCGTCCGCGCCACGGGCGCTCAACTACCGACTCTACGGCGCGGACGCGTTCCCCGCCCCGTGTCGAGGCAACCGGCCGGGAAGCGGAACTCCTGCCGGGCCTTTCCTTGCGCGTGCCCTTGTGCGGGATGCGCCTTGATGCCACCGCAATTCACTACTGGCTGGTAGGGTTCAGCTCCCTTCCCCGGGCACGCCCTCGACACCCCGTGCTTACGTGAGGAGCCACCGTGTTCCCGCCCGCCTCCCTGCGCTCCCCGCTCGCGCTCGCCGGCCTCCTCGCCGGTGCAGGCATAGCCCACTTCGCCGTACCGCGTTCCTTCGACGCACTGGTGCCGCGCTCACTTCCCGGAAGCCCCCGAGCCTGGACACAGGCGAGCGGCGCCGTCGAACTGACGCTCGCGGTCGGCCTGGTCGTCCCCCGGACCCGCCGAGTCAGCGCTCACGCCTCGGCGTTGTTCTTCGCCGCCGTCTTTCCCGCCAACCTCAAGATGGCTCACGACTGGCGACACCGCCCGACCCCGTTGAGGCTTGCCGCCTATGGGCGCCTCCCCCTCCAGTTGCCGCTGGTGTGGTGGGCCCGCTCGGTGGCCGCGGCGAGCAACGGATCCTGATTCGACTCCGCTCGCTCCCCCGCCGTGTGTGGCCAGCCAACCCGCCCCTCCGCTCGGGAGCGTTCACCGGGATCGGGCGCCACCGCGGCCCCACCCTGCGCCCGGGGCGGGCCCGCCCCGACCGTCGCACGCCGGAGCCGGCGGTCCGGGGACTTCGGACCCACACCCCGCCGGACATGAGCACGGCCGGAACGCCTAAACCGTTCCGGCCGTGCTCATGTTTGGCGAGGTGGCGTCTCAGAACTTCGCCACCACGCTCGGGGCGATGGGCTTGTCGTCACCGGCAGCAACGATCACGACTTCCGACTCCGGTGCCTGGGCGAGACCGATCCGCGGTCCGGTCTCATCGGCGGAGGCCGCTCGGACCACTCCGTCAGTGCCCTCGGCCTTGACTACGGCCTCCCGCGCCTTGGGCTCCTTGCCGTCCTGTGCCGTGGCGATCGATGCGCCCGTGAAGGCGAGGGCTCCACCGGCAGCGGCGGCGACGGCGGTCTTGGCGAAGATGTTCATGACTGGGTTCCTTCCTTGAGGAATAGTCGGCGAGGCCGGTCCGGTCCGAACTCCGCGGCCATCGCCACGGACGCCGGTGGACAGAGCCTCCGGTTCACCCACACCGGGCGGTACTCCCGGGGTGGTCGGTCCGCTCGCCCCGCACGCATCCCTACGTTCCGGACTCGGTGCCGACGCCTTTCGATGTGCTTCTCGGGCGGTGACAACTCCACAGTCGCTGCTGGGGCGACTTTGCCGTTACCACCGATCGGAGCATCGACCGGTGGAAGACCCGCCCGCCCGTCGGGGGACGCCCGCGCCGACTGACCGGGCCCCGCACGGAGCGGAAGGGCTCCAACGGTGTGAGCGGCGGGCGGCCACCGCGGCCCGGCGTGTGGCAGGGGGGAAGATCTGCTGGTTGTGTGGTCAACAGCCGTACCGAGGGCGGCTCTGCCCGGGCAGAAACGCGAGGATCCGTGGGCCGAAGCGAGACACCACCAGAGCACGCCTCGGGGCACCGTCGACCGCCCGCCGCGGGGCGCTGGGCCATGTTGACGGTCCTGTGTTCGAGTCTGCTGCTGGTGGCCATGGACGCGACCATCCTCAACGTCGCCCTGCCGCTGCTCATCGACGATCTGCACCCCAGCGCCCTGCAGCAACTGTGGATCATCGACACCTACGGTCTGGTGCTGGGTGGCCTGCTGATCACCACCGGTGCGCTCGGAGACCGCTTCGGTCGTAAGCGCATGTTCCTGTGGGGCATCGCGATCTTCGGGGTCGCATCGGTGGCCGCGGCCACCGCGAACGGCCCGCAGCAGCTCATCGCCGGGCGGGCGCTCCTCGGCATCGGCGGGGCGATGATCATGCCGTCCACGCTGTCGCTGATCCGGAACATCTTCGCCGATGACAGGGAGCGGGCGCTGGCCATCGCCGTCTGGGCCGCCGTGGCCGGTGCTGGAGCCGCGATCGGCCCCCTGGTCGGCGGAGTGCTGATCGAGGCCTACGGCTGGTCGGCCGCCTTCTGGATCAACGTGCCGGTCGTCGCTGTCACTGTCGTCGCCGGGCTCCGGCTCCTCCCCGAGTTCAAGGACGCCCACCATGAGCAGGTGGACTGGCTCAGCGCACTCCTGTCGATCGCCGGCATCGTGTGGCTCGCCTGGGGCATCAAGGCCGTCTTCAAGGGCCGCCTGCAACCCTCCGACCTGGCCGTGCTCGTCTGCGGGGTGCTGGCGCTCACCTGGTTCGCGCGCCGTCAGCTCAAACGTGAGGACCCGCTGCTCGACGTCCGGCTCTTCAAGAACCGGGCCTTCACCGCGGCGGCTCTCACCACGTTCATGGCCATGCTGGCCATCGGCGCCGCACTCTTCCTGCTGTCCTTGTGGTTGCAGTACGTGCAGGGGTACTCGCCGTTCCAGGCGGGCCTGCGTACCGTACCCGCCGCGGCGGCCATGCTGGCGGGCGCCCTGGTCTGTCCCTGGCTGCTGGAACGCATCGGGGTCCGCAAGGTCATGGCCACGGGTCTGTGCGGCCTGATCGCCGGATTCGCGCTGCTTGCCTTCACCCCCGGCCCCCTCTCGTACCTCCTCGTCGCCCTCGTCCTCGTCTCCTGCGGACTGGGCGACGGCCTGGCGATCACGGCATCGGCCACGACCCTGGTGTCAGCCGTGCCCGCAGAACGGGCCGGACAGGCAGGAGCGGTGTCCGAGACCAGCTACGAGCTGGGGGTGGCCCTGGGCGTGGCCCTGCTCGGCTCCATCCACGCAGCCGTGTACACCGGCGGCATGGGCGGCTGGCCGAGTCAGGCCCGGGAGTCGATCGGTGGTGCGCGGGAGTCCCAACAGACCCACGGGGGAGCGGTGCTGGACGCGGCGCGCGAGGCGTTCAACGTAGCCCTGAACACCACCGCCTATGTCTCGGTCGGCATCGTCACGAGCGTGACACTCCTGGTGGTGTGGCTGGTGCCGCACGACTTCGAGGCAACCTCCGAGCACTGACGACGGGCTGCCAGGCGCCGGTACGCGTGCCCAACAGCCAGTCGTCAGTCCCGGGGCGAGGAAATGCCCGGCGCTCAGCGACTGGCGACCAGCACCTGTTCGGGGCGCACGGTGGGCACCGGCCCAAAGGCTCCCGCAGCGAAACCTGCGGTGGTACCGCTGCGCGGGGGGTTCTGACCGGGTGACGCGGCGGTGTCCGGCGCGAGGTGGTCGGCAATGGCCTTGGAGATGAGCAGCGGCTCGGTGTGCCGCTCCCCGGCGATCGCCGCGTAGTTCGCACGGACCCCCGTGCCGCCGAACGGTTCGTTGCCGTTCTCCACATCGGCCAAGGTCTCGTTGACGCTCACCAGGTGCCGCGAGCGCAGGAGCTCGACGAGTTGCGGATCGTCCCCGTACACCGTTGCCGCCATCGCCCGTTCCCGGAAGTACTGGTGGTCGAGAGTGGAGCGGAGCCATGCCGGGTCGGTGTAGGGCACCACGTTGAAGATGGGCGCGAACAGCTCTGCGGGCCTGACCTTGCTCTGCGGCGGCCTGAGCAGAACGGTGGGCTGCAGGTGTCCCTCGGCGAGGCTCGCCCGGCCTCCCACCACGATGTCCCGACGGCTCTCGACGAGGTGGTCGAGAGCCGCCTCGAAGGCGTCGAGGTAGTACATCGAGCCGTAGTCCGCACGGGGGTCCTCGTGGTTTCCGTGTCGAAGGTCCCGCACCCGCTGACCGAGGAGCTCACAGAACCGTTCGCTGATCGAGGAGTGCACCAGGAAGACGTCGGGGCCGAAGCAGTCCTGCCCGGAGTTGAGAAGTCGAACGCGCAGGGCGCCTTCCACCGCCTCCTCGACGTCCGCCTCGGGGCCCACCACGAAGGGGTTGATGCCTTGGCCGAAGTACAGGAACAGCTGCTTCTTGTCGATCTGACGACGGATCTTCTCCGCGTTGTCGAAGGACCCGGTGAACACCAGCACCTCGGACCCGGCCGCCACCCCTTCCAGGAACTCGCGCTGTCCGATGGCGCAGTACTCAAGGGGCAGGCCGTGAACGGCGCCGAGCAGATCATGGAGGCGGCGGGTCTGGCTTCGGATACGGCCTGACGGCCGGAACACCACGCGCTCGCTGTACAGGGCGGGGATCAGAAGATTGACCACATAACCGTAGAGCGGGATGTTCGACGGCATGAGCACGCCGACCTGACGGATCCGTGGCGGCTGGAACCGCATGACTTCGTCCCTGGCGCCCTCCAGAGCGGCGATGCAGGCTTCAAGCTCCTCGTGTGCCGTCTTGTGGTTGGAGATCTCGGCCATGATCCGCAGGACCTCCCCCGGCTCGTCACGCAACAGGTTCGCCACTCGGTCGAGACTTCCCAGCCGCTCCGCGAAGGGTATTGCGTACGCCTGCCCGTCCCGGACTTCGGAGATCGCCTGACTCATCGCTGCACCTTTCCTCTCGCCACCACACCGGTCCGCCGGGCGTCCAGCGGCCGGACAGTGGTCTTCCCGGGCGAGCGCGACCGGCCGTCCCAGCCGGCTCCTGACCGCTCCGTCCGCCCGTCGGGGCGATCGGGCCGGTCGGCCTCCCAGGTCTCTTTGCGGGGTTGGAACTCCAGCCTGGGGCAGCACCCTCCCCCTCTGGTACCACTGATCGGCCCATCGGCCGGTGGAAGGCCGCTCCCCTGGTCGGGGAGAGCGGATCAACGAGAAGCCGGCATCAGGGGGAGCACCACCCGGGCGCGAGTGCCGCTGGGCTCGCGGGGGTCCAATTGGAGTGTCCCGCCCGCGCTCTCGACCCGGACGCGCAAGGAAGCCAACCCGATGTGCCCGCGGCGCACGCTCTCGGTCATGGCGCCGGGCCCAAGCCCCACCCCGTCGTCCTCAAGCACCATGGTCACCCGGCCGTCCGCCGCGTGCAGCCCGATGAGCACGTGCTGGGCTCGGGCGTGCTTGACGATGTTCCCGAGCAGCTCTCGGACCGCGTCGAAGGCGAGGGGCTCCAGGCTGAACCGCGGGACGGCGCCGGCCTCCACCCGGACGTCGAACCTACCGCGGCTGCTCGCGCTCGCGACCAGCGACTGCACCGCCTGGACCAGGCCCAGTTCCTTGAGGACCGCCGGGTGCAGCTCCGAGACGATCGAGCGCATCTGCCGCGCGGCGTCGGCGAGGGCCAGGTCGGCGCGCCCGAGAGCCTCTTGCCGGTACTCCGGGGAGCGCCCTTCGTCCACGTCGTGCCGGGCCGCCAGGACGTTTTGCAGCGCCTGGTCGTGCAGCGCTTCGGCGAGGTTGCGGCGTTCGCGTTCCTCGGCGTCCATCGCCTGCCCCAGGAGGGCGTGGCTCTGCTCCACCAGCTTCTCGACGGTCCTGACCCGCTCGCTCTGCACCCAGGTCAACGCGGTGCAGACCGCTCCCACCAGGAGCAGGCCGAGAACGTGCAGCACGACGGAGGCCCACCCGAGCTCTCCCCGAGACAGGCCAAGGGTCAGCAGGTATGCGAACGCGGTGGCACAGCTCATCTCGCCGGTCACCCGGGGCCGCATCTGGAAGGCAGCGAGGACCGGCACGAGGAAGAACGCGTCGTCGACCAGGGGTCGGCCACCGACCGGCGAGGCGAACCCCTGGGAGAGCACCAGCAGCAGACCGAGAACGAGCAGGTCAAGCCAGAGGAAGTGATACGTCCAACGCCCGCTCCAACGGTCGGACCAGGCCACCTCCACCAGCAGCAGCGACCAGATCGCGTATCCCGCGACGAGCACGGCGCAGGCGACCTCGTGCTCGTGCGGCGGGAACCTCAGCAGTTGCACGAGCAGCAGCACGACGATCGGCAGGCGTGCGAGCACCTGAACCCGCAGGGCACGCCGGGACTGTGGAGGGGGTACGAGACGCTCCGGAACGCCTCCGGACACGCCCGGAGCAGGCTCACCTCCACCTGACACCATGATCACTCTCCGTACCCCGAGTCGGAGGGACGGTCATTCGAGGAGGCCGCGGCGCATCGCTTCGGCCACCGCGGCGGCTCGGTCACTCACTTCGAGCTTCTCGTAGAGCCGCTGGGTGTGCGTCTTGACCGTACTGGGGGCGAGGAACAGCTCCTGAGCGATCTGCGGGATGCTCTTGCCCTCGGAGAAGCCCCGGAGCACCTGGAGCTCCCGCTCGCTGAGCAGCACCCGGTCGTCCCCTCCGGCACGTAGCCGAACCTGTTCCATGAGCCCGGTGGTGAGGTCCTCCGGCAGCGCCGTGCCACCTCGTGCGACGCGCATGACGGCGTCGACGATCTCGTTGCGGGTGGCGTCCTTGGCGAGATAGCCCGCTGCGCCCTCTTCGATGGCGCGGAAGACCAGGCCGTCGTCGGTATAGGCCGACAGGACGATCACCCGCACCGGCAGGCCGTCGCGTACGACGGCGTGCAGCACCGCGGTGCCATCCAGCTCGGGCAGCCGCTGGTCGACCACGGCGACGTCCGGTCGGTGCTCACGGATGTGTTGGAGCGCCGAAGCGCCGTCTGCCGCCTCGGCCACCACTTCGACCTGTCCGCTCTGGGTCAGGGCGCGCACGACGCCTTCGCGGTAGATCGGGTGATCGTCGGCTACGACGACGCGCACCCTCGTGCCGTCTGCGTGCATTCCAGACCGTCCCGTCGGGCCAAGCCCCATCGAGTACGTGGCGCCGGCCAGGCCCGCGCGGCCCGCCCGGTGCCACGTACACGCCCGGGCGGGCGCCCGCCGACCACACGAGACCAGGCTCGACAGCGACGCGTCCGACACGGTACCGGGCGGCGCGGGTCGGGCGGGACTGCGAGGGCCGGGACCAGGGCCGGTGCTCACACTTCCTCGTCCATTGTCGCGCAGTCCCGGACTGTCGACCGTTTCCCACGGTCTCCGAGGCGTCGGAACACGTCCGGGGCGGCCGGGTGCCAACACCGTCGGCTACTCCGTCGGGCGGGACGCCCCCGCCGGGACGGCGCAGTTGTCACGACCCCCGGCGTCCCTGGCCCCTCACCGCAGCCACCCATGCGCAACACCGCCGGGGCCACGCTGGTCGGCGGCGCGGGGCGCTCACCACGCCGGCCGGCGCCTCAGTCGCACACCAGGCAGAAGGGATGGCCGGCGGGGTCGGCGTAGACCCGCCAACCCCGCCCGCTTGGGGCCCTCGTCGAGAAGGGTCGCCCCCAGGGCAAGAACTTCCCTCTGCGCGCGGTCGAGATCCGGCACGGCGAGGTCCAGATGGAGCTGCTGGGGTCTTTCGGGGTTCGGCCAGGACGGCGGCTGGTGGTCAGCCGCCCGCTGAAAGGCGAGGACGACGCCGGAGGGTGTGTGGAGGGTCGCCCAGTTCTCCCCCAGCGTCCACCGGCGGTCCGGCCGGTCAACCGATCCACCGATCAACGCCTGGTAGAAGTTGGAGAGTTGCGAGGGTTCAGGGCAGTCCAGCACCACACACTGCAGTTCAGCGATCAGGCACGGATGATAGGACCGTAGCGTGATCCACCACAGGGCGGTGTTCTCCATGAACGCCCCGGGATCGGGGCCCGCCGCACCCCTGCCCTCTCCCCGGTCGACACGCCGGGGCTCGCAGGGGACGATGGCAAAGCCGGCCCTCGCCCGCGCCATGGGCCACCAAGGTCACCTCGGGCCGCGCACCGGGGACCGACCGAGTACCGCGGTGGCCGCACCCACCGCGGTCGCTGCGGCCCGACCGCCAGCCGCCCGGGCCACCCCCGTCAGGTCACGTCCGGACGTGACTCGGACCCCGGAGCGCTCCCGCAGGCGGGAACTGATCGGCCCCCTCCGCTGCGGCTCCTGCACTTCTTCCTCTCCCGACGGAGGCAGCACCATGAAACGCCCCACCCGAAGCGCCGTGTTCGCCGCCCTGATCGCCTCAGTGGCCGCGGGCCCGGCCCTGGCCACCTCGGCCGCCGCCGCGCCCGCCGCACGTTGCACCGTCTCGGCGCCCGACGACCGGGGGAGGGTGTCCGTGACGGGCCAGGGCTTCGAACCAGGAAAGAGCGCGTTCCTCTCCTCACCGAGTGAGCCCGGAGGCGCCTTCATCGTGCGTGAGCAAGGCTCCTTCACCCTGGGCGGTCTCGCGGACGGCACCTACGCGGTAGCGCAGAACAACCAGGTCACCAGGTGCAGTGGCGGCAGCGGCGGGGTGGCACAGGCTCCCGGCGAGGGCACCGTGAAGGCCGGCATCGTGGCCGGCTGGTACGCCGTGCGGGATGACTGCGGGGCCAGGGCGCCCCAGTCGAGCACCGCCCCGTTCTCAGACGGATGGGACAGGGGCGCCGCGGTAGCCAGGCAGGCGTACTGCTGACGCACCCCCCGTCGGCCGGTCGATCCCATCGGCCGGCCACCGCCCTGGCGCCCGCGCGCCTCGGCTCTCCGTCAGTTCGCGCGGGCGTCTTCCGCGTCGGGGGCATGGGTGCCCTTGAGTCGTTCGAGGTCACTCGGGCGGACCTGGATGGCCACCAGCGCGATGACGGCGGCGACCAGGGTGAAGGCTGCGGCCGTGATGAAGGCCGAGCTGACGCCCGAGGCGAGCACCTGATCGCCCCAGGGGTCGGGGAGTTGGCCGGTGCGCTCGAACAGCGCGCGTTGCAGCGGCGTGGCCTGTGCCAGGAACTGCGGTACCTGGACCTCGGCTTCGTGGCGACTGGCGGTGCCGAAGACCGTCACCAGGATCGACAGGCCCAGCGAGCCGCCCACTTGTTGGGTTGCGTTCAGCAGCCCGGAAGCGGCGCCGGACTCGGCCGTGCGGACGTTGGAAAGGGCCATCAGGGTCAGCGAGACGAACTGCATCCCCATACCGAGGCTGAACACCAGCATCGGCCCCAGGATGCTGCCCAGATAGGTCGAGTCGACATCGGTCAAGGTCAGCCAGGAGAGGCCTGCGGCTGCGAGCAACGCACCGGTGACCATGAAGGGTTTGGGCCCGTAGCGAGGGAGCAGCTGGGAGGTGAAACCGGCGCCGACCGCGATCACCGCGCTCACCGGGAGGAAGGCCAGCCCGGCCTCCAGGGGGCTGAAGTCGAGCACGTTCTGGACGAACAGGGTGAGGAAGAAGAACATGCCGAACATCGCGGCGGCGAGGAAGAGCATGATGCCGTAGGTACCTGCGCGGTTGCGGTCGGCGAACATGTGCAGCGGGGTGATGGGCTGGCGCGATCGGCGTTCGACGAAGATGAAGACGGACAGCAGGACCACGGCGGCGAGGAAGGCGCAGATGGTCAGTGGGTCCCGCCAGCCGTCCTGGGAGGCCCGGATGAAGCCGTACACCAGTGACACCATGCCGAGGGTGGAGGTGAACGCACCGGCGAGGTCGAAGTGACCGGGGTGCCGTTCCGACTCACGGATCACTCGTGGGGTGGCGAAGGCGATCAGCAGGGCGATGGGGACGTTGACGAAGAACACCCAACGCCAGTTGAGCCATTCGACGAGCACTCCACCCGCCAACAGGCCGATCGCGCCGCCACCGGCTGAGACGGCGGCGAACACGCCGAAGGCCCGGTTGCGCTCAGGACCCTCACGGAAGTTGGTGGTGATCAGCGCGAGGGCGGTGGGCGAGGCGATGGCTCCGCCCACACCCTGAAGGGCGCGGGCGGCGAGGAGTTGCCAGGAACTCTGGGCGAGGCCACCGAGGAGGGAGGCTAGGCCGAAGAGCAGGACGCCGAAAATGAACACCCGGCGCCGGCCGAGGATGTCACCGAAGCGCCCGCCGAGCAACAGCAGTCCGCCGAAGGTCAACGTGTAGGCGCTGACCACCCACGACAGGCTCGTGGTCGAGAAGTCGAGCGAGGACTGGATGTGGGGCAACGCGATGTTCACGATGGTGATGTCGAGAACGATCATCAACTGGCACGAGGCGATGACGAACAGCGCCAGTGCGTGCCTCTCTTGGACCTTGCCGTCGGTCCCGGTGGTCGGCAGCGCGTTTTGATCCACCCTTGTGACGCTAATCCCCGAGTGCACTATCCACCACTTGGACCAACAAAGGTGGAATATAAACACCCCGTAGGGTTCCATGTCCGCGCACAGGGGACGAGTGTGTAATTTCACATGTCACATTTCTTGATCCTGTGTGACGCTGCTCGTGAGGATGACCCCCATGGATCCCTTCCTCGAACTCTCGGCCCGGACCGGGCGATTCACCTTCGGCGCACCCCGGTCCATCACCTTCGGCGCGCACGGCAAGCTGGTGTACTTCCTCCGCTCCACCGGCCCCACCGATCCGGTCGAGGGCCTGTGGGTGCTCGACGCCGAATCGGGTGCCGAACGGCTGCTGGCGGACCCGCGCCAACTGGCGCCGAGCTCGGGTGAAATCCCAGAGCCCGAGCGGCGGCTTCGAGAACGACTACGCCTGTGGGCCCCGGGCATCGGCACCTTCGCGCTCACGGGCGACGGCACCGGCGCGGTCTTCGCCCTCCACGGAAGGCTCTTTCGCGTGAGCGCAAAGGACACCGCGCCCCCCGTGGAGCTCCCCGTCGAGGGGCCCGCCTTCGACCCCCGGCCGAACACCGACGGCTCCCGCACCGCCTACGTCAGCGAGGACGCCCTCCATGTGACCCCCGGCGGGCGGATCACGCCGCCGGACAGGGCACGCTGGGGGATGGCCGAGTTCGCAGCCGCCGAGGAACTAGGGCGGACCCGGGGGCACTGGTGGTCACCGGACGGCGTCGCCCTCCTCGCCGCCCGGGTGGACGAATCGGCCCTGCCGCGGCGCTGGTTCGCCGACCCAGCACACCCTGAACGTGCGCCCGAGTCGTTCGCGTACCCGCAGGCCGGCGGCCCCAACGCGGACGTGCAGCTATGGGTGTTCCCCGCGCAGGGGCAGCCGGTGCGCCTGAACTGGGACAGCACCGCGTTCCCCTATGTCTCCGACGCGGACTGGGCATCCGCGGAAGAGGTCCTGCTGACGGTGCAGGACAGGCTCCAACACACGGTGCTGCACCTGAGCGCCGACCCGGCGAGCGGGCGGACCAGGGAAATCTCTCGGACGGTCCACCCCCAGTGGGTCGACCCCCTCCCCGGCACCCCCTGCCGCCTACCCGACGGGCGGGCGCTCACCGCCATGGACACCGCGGGCGGCGCCGCCCGCACGCTGGCCGTGGACGGAGTCCCCGTGACCGGTGAGGGGGTGCAGGTGCGGCGCTTCGTGGGCGTACACGAGGGCGCACTCCTCGTCGAGGTCGGGCAGGGTGACCCGGCCGGACAACAGGTACTGCTCCTCGATCCCGACGGCCACCACCACCGGCCCGTGGCCGACGGTCCCGGCGTCCACAGCGCGAAGGCGTCCGCCGGCTCGCTGTTGCTGACTTCCGCGGGTCCGGACGGGGTGATCCGGAGCATACGGACGTCCGACGGGAAGGAGCTCACACTGCGGGACCTGGCCCAGCCGCTGCCCATGCGGGTCGTTCCGCGGTTGGCTCGGGTCACCGATCGTGCCCTGCCGACCGCCCTGGTGATGCCGCGCCACCACGTACCCGGAAACCGACTGCCGGTGCTGCTCGACGTCTACGGCGGCCCGGGCTACCAAGCGATCTCGTGGGAGCCGCGCCGCTGGCAGCTGCGCCAGTGGTGGGCCGATCACGGCTTCGCGGTGGTCACCGTCGACAACCGCGGTACGCCGCACGTCTCCCCCGCCTTCACCCACGCCATGTTCCGGGGCTTCTCCGCGGTCACGCTGGAGGACCAGGTCGACGCGCTACGTTCACTGGGCGAGGCCCATCCCGACCTGGACTTGGGCAGGGTCGGGGTGCGCGGTTGGTCCTACGGGGGCTATCTGGCGGCGCTGGCGGTGCTGCGGCGCCCCGACGTCTTCCATGCCGCGGTGGCCGGCGCGGCACCGACTGACTTCCGCCACTACGACACGGCCTACACCGAGCGCTACCTCGGTCTCCCCCAGGACGAACCGGAGGTCTACGAGCGCGACTGCCTCCTTGGGGACGCGGCCTCCTTGGAGCGCCCGCTGATGCTGGTCCACGGCCTGGCGGACGACAACGTGCACCCCTCCCACTCCTTGTTGCTCTCCCAGGCGCTCGTTTCGGCAGGGCGACCGCACCACATGCTGACGCTGCCCGGAGTCAGCCATATGACACCGGAAGGCACCATGGAGCGCATTGCCGCACTCGAACTCGCCTTCCTGCGCGACGCCTTGAAGCGATAGCCGAGGGGGCCTGACTCGGCCCATGCAGGAGGGGCCCACCGCCAGTTGGCGGTGGGCCCCTCCTGTCCCCCGTTCCCCGGCTGGTCAGTCGCCGGGGAAGTGACAGGCCACCTCGGCCGTCCGCCCGGCGACGGCCGCACGCAGCAGCGGCCGTTCGGTGCGGCAGATCTCCTGGGCCTTGGGGCACCGCGGGTGGAAGGTGCAGCCGGGCGGTGGCGCGGCCGGACTGGGCGGATCGCCGAGCAGGGTGATTCGCTCCCGGCGACGTTCAGCCGCGGGATCGGGCAGGGGAACTGCCGACAACAGAGCTCGGGTGTAGGGGTGTTGCGGGTTGCCGTACAAGTCCTTCTTGTCGCCGATCTCTACGATCCGGCCCAGGTACATGACCGCGACGCGGTCGCTGACCCGCTTGACCACGGAGAGGTCGTGGGCGATGAAGACGTAGGCGAGGCCGAGTTCTCGGCGCAGTTTCTCCATCAGGTTGACGATCTGCGCCTGGACGGAGACGTCGAGCGCGGACACGGGCTCGTCGGCCACGATCAGACGCGGGCTGGTGGCCAACGAACGGGCGATGCCGATGCGTTGCGCCTGACCACCGGAGAACTCGTGTGGATAGCGGTCGATGTGCTCGGGGATCAGCCCGACCAGGTCCATCAGCTCGACTGCTCGGCGCCGGGCGTCGGTGGCCGTCCAGCCCTGTACGAGCATGGGGTCGGCGATGATCCGGGCCACGGTCTGTCGGGGGTTGAGCGAGGAGTGGGGGTCCTGGAACACCATCTGTAGGTGCCTACGCAGTGGACGCAGGGCGCGGGGGCCCAGCCTGCCGATATCGGTTCCGTCGAAGGTGATGCTGCCGGAAGTGGGCTCCAGCAGCCGCACCAGCATCCGGCCGGTCGTGGATTTGCCGCAGCCCGATTCGCCGACCAGCCCGAGGGTCTCTCCGGCGGCGAGGTCGAAGCTTACGGAGTCCACGGCCCGGATGGCGGCGCCGCGGCGTCCGATGGCACCGCGTTTGCCGGGAAAGGTCATCGACAGTTCGCGGACGGACAGCAGCGGAGCCTTGGCGGTGGTGGCCGGCGGGGCCGCGGCATCGGGGGCGGTGGCCGGTCCGTTCATCGAGCGACTCCCGGGGTGGTGGTACCGGCGTAGTGACACGCGGTCATATGTGATGTGTCACCGTGGAGTGTGAACACAGGCCGCTCCTCGGTACAGCGCGCCCGTTCTGGCGCGGTGGTGGCTGCTGCCCGCGCGCAGCGCGGTGCAAAAGCACACCCCGGAGCCGAGACCAGCAGAGAAGGAGGAGACCCGGGGATGGCCCGCAGCGGCTCCTCGTCCGCATCGTCCAACCGCGGAAGGGAGTCCAACAGGCCCTGGGTGTAGGGGTGGGCGGCCCGGGCGAACAAGGCGTCAACCGGGGCCTGCTCCGCAGCCCGACCGCCGTACATCACCAGCACGTCATGTGCCACCCTGGCGACGACGCCCAGGTCGTGCGTGATCATGATGACCCCGAGTCCTCGCTCCTGTTGAAGCCGTGCGATGAGCTCCAGAATCTGCGCCTGTACCGTCACGTCCAGCGCTGTGGTCGGCTCGTCAGCGATCAACAGTTCGGGCTCACAGGCCAGGGCCATCGCGATCATGGCCCGCTGCCGCATGCCGCCGGAGAACTGGTGCGGGTACTCGCCGGCCCGGCGCGCCGGTTCCGGGATACCCACCTCCCCCAGCATGTCGACGGCTCGTTTGCGGGCGGCGGCGCGCCCGGAGCGGAAGTGCACCCGGAAGTGTTCGGCGATCTGCTCCCCGACCGTGTAGTACGGGTGCAGGCTGGAGAGCGGGTCCTGGAAGATCATCGCCATTCGGCGGCCCCGCAGCTTCGACAACTCCCTCTCGGGCAGACCGCGTAGCTGCTGGCCGTCCAAGGTGATCGAGCCGCTGACATCCGCGCCCCGGTGCAGCCCCATCACCGCCAACGAGGTCACCGACTTGCCGGATCCGGACTCCCCCACGATGCCAAGGGTGCGACCGGCTTCGACGGTGAAGTCCAGGGAGTCCACCGCGGTGATCGAACCGCGCGGGGTGGTGAACGTCACGCGTAGATCGCGTACTTCGAGCAGCGGCTGCATCAGTACCTCACCCTCGGATCCACGACGGCGTACAGGAGATCGACGGCGAGGTTGGCGACGACGATGAAGAAGGCCGCCAGCAGCGTCACGCCGAGGACCACCGGCTGGTCGGAATTGACGAGCGCCCCGTAGAAGAGCCGCCCCACACCGGGGAGGCCGAAGATGGACTCGGTGATGACCGCGCCGGCGAGCAGCCCACCCAGATCCATCCCGAAGATGGTGAGGATGGGAGTCATACCCGAACGCAGGCCGTGCTTGACGACCACGGTCCGCTCGGGCATGCCCTTGGCCCGGGCGGTGCGGATGTACGGTTCCGCCATCGCTTCGATCATCGACCCCCGGCTCTGACGTGCGTACATCGCCGCATACAGCAGGGCGAGCGCCGTCCACGGCAGCAGCAGGTTGGAGGCCCAGGCCAGGGGGTTATCGGTGAAGGCCTGGTAGGTGGGGTAGGGAAGGAGCCCGGCGATGCGGATCACCCCGTAGATCAGCATGACTGAGGTGAAGTAGACCGGCAGGGAGGCGGCGGCGACCGCGCCGACCATGAGGGCCCGGTCGGTGATCGTGTCCTTCTTGAGCGCGGCGGTAACTCCGGCGCCAAGGCCCAGGAGCAGCCACAGAGCTGCGGCGCCGACGGCCAGGGAAGCGGAGACAGGCATGCGGTCCATCAACAGGTCCCAGACCGGCAGCGAGTTCTCGTAGCTGTAGCCGAGGCAGGGGAAGTCGCATCGGACGGCGAACTCGCCGCTGCCCAGGCTGCGTCCGGTGAAGATGCCGGTGAGGAAGTCCGCGAACTGTCGCCACAACGGGAGGTCGAGACCGAGGTACTCCCTTACGGCGGCCAGGCGTTCGGGGCTGCACGTCTTGCCGCAGGCGGCTGCCGCCGGGTCGGTCGGCAACACGTAGAAGATCAGGAAGGTGACCGCGGCGATGGCGAGCAGCACCCCGCTCAGGGCAGCCAGGCGACGCAGGAGGTAGAGGATCACGTGCGGCCTCCTCGGGGGTCGAGGATGTCGCGCAGTGCGTCTCCCAGCAGAGTGAAGGCGAGCACCGCGAGGAAGAGGAAGGTGCTCGGGATGATGAAGTACATCGGGTCCGTCTCATAGAAGGCGACGCTCTCGGCGATCATCTGGCCCCAGGAGGGGGTGGGTGGCCGAACGCCGACGCCCAGGTAGCTGAGGGCTGCCTCGGTACTGATCATTCCGGGAATGAGCAGGGTGGTGTACGCGATGACCGGGCCGGAGACACCGGGCAGTACGTCCCGGGTGAGGATGCGCCAGGAGGTGGAGCCGCCGACGCGGGCGGCGTCCACGTACTCGCGGTGTTTGAGTGAGAGCGTCTGCCCGCGGACCACCCGGGCGACTCCGGGCCAGCCGAACACGCCGATGACGGCGGTCATCAGCACGATGCGGTTGACGTCCTTGGCCACCGACATCATCGCGATCATGAAGATGAGGGAGGGGAAGGACATCGTCAGGTCCATCAGCCGGCTGAGGACGGTGTCCACACGGCCTCCGAAGTATCCGGCGGCGATGCCAGCCGCGGTGCCGGTGAGCACGACGATGGCCGTGGCGGTGAAGGCGATCAGGAGGGAGACCTGTGCGCCGTGTACGACGCGGGCGAACAGGTCTCGCCCGGTGGCCGGTTCGACACCGAGCCAGTGCTCGGAGCTGATCCCGCCCAGGTTGCCGATCGGCAGGCCGCCGAGGTACGGGTCGACGGCGCTCTTGTCGAACTCGTCCGGTGTCCAACCGCCGAGCGCCGAGAGCCAGGGCGCGGTGACGGCCATCAGGACGAAGAGGGCGACGACGACGAAGCTGATGCGGACGGCGGGGCGGCGGCGCAGCTCCCTCCGGGCAAGCTGCCAGGGGCTGCTGCCCGGAGGGGTACGCACTGCCTTCGCGTCGGTGGGAGCCGTTGCGGTGGCGGTCATGGGGTAGCTGTCCTCCGCGCCCGTCAGCCCTGGCTCTTCGCGGGGTCCTTCAGGCCGACCGTCGCGTAGTCGATGGTGCCGGACCAGACGGGGTGACCGAAGGCACCGGCGACGTTGGTCCCGACGAGCAGCGGCTTGCGCTCCAACAGCAGGGGCACGGAAGGCGACTTGGCAAGGATCTGCGCATCGAGGTCGATCCAGGCGGCGTTGGCCTGTGCGGCGTCGGACATGGCGTTGATCTCGTCCATGCGCTTGACGGTCGCGTCATCCTTGAACTGGGCGTAGTTGCCCTGGTTTCCCTTGACCTTGATGGTGCGTCCGTCGAAGACGAAGGGGAGGAAGGTCGACCCGGAGGGGTAGTCCGGGCACCAGCCCGCAACCACCATGTCCGGTGCCGTGGTGGTGTCACCGATCACGTCGTAGTACGCGCCGGGGTCGACGGTGTCGATGGTCACCTGGACACCCGCCCGGGACAGTGCCTGCTGGATGGCCTCCGCTTTGGTCTTGTCCCCGGTGGAGACGGTCAACGAGACCCTCATGTCACCGTCCTTGCCCGCGGCCTTGAGCATCTGCTTGGCCTTCTCGGGGTCTCCAGCCGGGGCGATCTTCAGGGTGTCGCTCTGGGCGCCACTCGTCAGGGAACCCGGCAGATACGCGGTGGCGATTTCGTTCAGGGCAGGCCCGCCGGCTGCCGTGAGCAGCGACTCCTTGTCCACGGCGTACTGGATGGCCCGGCGGACTTCCACGTTGTCAAAGGGTGCGCGGGAGGTGTTGAGGTGGAGCATCTCGGTGCAACCCTGGGACTCCGCGAGCAGTCGCTGCTTGACGTCCGCCTTGGGCAGGACCTTCGGGGCACTCTCCGGACGCATATCGGAGTATGCGATGGCGGAGGCGTCGGCACCGGAGGAGGCTATGAGGCGGTCGTCGATCTGTCCGCCCTTGAGGCCCATGACGACGACGAACTTGTCCGGATACGCCTTACGGACCTCGTCGGTGGCCGCGTCCCAGTGCTCATTGCGGACCAGAACCAGTTTCTTGTCGCGGTCATAGGACTCGATCTTGTAGGGGCCCGAGGAGAACGGGCGGGCGTCGTACTGCACGCCCTTCTCCTTCGCTGACGGCACCGGGGCGAACGTCGGCAGTGTGGCGGTCGAGGCGAACTCGGCGACCGGACGGTTCAGTTCGAAGACGATCGTGCGGTCATCGGGGGTCTTGACCGAGTCGAGGTGCTTGCCCTTGAGGGGCCCTTC
Source organism: Streptomyces sp. NPDC006879 (assembly GCF_042869595.1). Classification (NCBI taxonomy): domain Bacteria; kingdom Bacillati; phylum Actinomycetota; class Actinomycetes; order Kitasatosporales; family Streptomycetaceae; genus Streptomyces; species Streptomyces sp. NPDC006879. The sequence continues at coordinate 127,183 of NZ_JBIAGC010000003.1, read as the reverse complement.
GTAGCCCTCGGTACCGGCGAGGTAGCGGGCGGCGTAGTCGGGGCCCCCGGTCAGATCAGGGGTGAAGGAGCGTTCGACGTTGTACTTGACGTCCTGCGCCTTGATTGGTGAGCCGTCCTCGTACTTCAGACCTTCCTTGAGGGTGAAGGTCCAGGTGCGTCCGCCGTTGGTGGACTTGCCCAGGTCGGTGGCGAGGTCGGGGACGAGTTCGCTACCCGCCTTGCCGGGCTCGGACTTGAAGGTGACCAGCGTGCGATACAGGAGCCGGGTGCCGAAGTCCATGGCCGGCATCACCCAGTTGCGGGCCGGGTCGAGATGGGAGAAGTCCTGGTTGGACAGGACCGTCAGGGTCCCGCCCTTGACCGGAGTGCCACCGATGACCTGCCCGTTGGTTTCGGCCGCCGGGTTCTTCGCCCCCTGGTCGGTGGCACGACCTTGGGACTTGTCCGTCCCGTCGGCGGAACAGGCACTCGCCCCAATCCCTAGGGTGACCACCAGGGCGGTGGCTAGGGCGAGTTGGGCGCGCTGGTTCATGGGTCACTCCAAGGTCAGAAGCCGCACTTTAAGGTGTGACCGGTAACATAGTAATGTGAAATTGCACTGACAAGAGATCTACGCGCTCGTTACTCAGCCGTGTCCAAAACCAGCTCCACGGGTCCGACAACTCGTTCGGGGCCCGGATGCGTCCGCATCCGGGCCCCGAACGAGCTCGCGCACCCTGGCCGGGTCAGCCCCTGCCACCCAAGCGGCGCTCGACACGGGGTTCAACCGGCACGTCACGGGCTTGCGCCCACAAGGAACGGACATGCCCCAGGTGCTGCGCCATCAACTCCTCAGCCGCAAAGGCATCACCGCTCAGCATCACGTCGAGCAACTCGTGGTGCTCCTCCGCCGACGCCACCAGCATCCCCGCTTCGTCCAGCCCGGTGAGCCCGTACAGCCGGGAACGCTTGCGCAGGTCACTGACGGTCTCGACCAGCCGCTGGTTTCCCGACAGGCCCAGCAGCGCCAAATGGAAACGCCGATCCGCCTCCAGGTAGCCGATGAGATCGTGCTGGCGAGCACTGACCACGATCTCCTCAGCGACCGGACGCAGCGCCTCCAACTCGTCCGCGGTCGCCGTCTGCGTGATCCTGCCGATCGTCGGAACCTCGATCATGGTCCGCAGCTCGGTGTACTGATCGAGATCACGCTCACTGACCTCGGTGATCCGAAATCCCTTGTTGCGCACCGGCTCCACCATGCCCTCTCGGGCCAGGTCCAGCATGGCCTCGCGCACCGGAGTGGCGGACACTCCGAGCTCGGACGCCAGACCCGGGGCCGAGTAGACCTGGCCGGGGCGCAGCTCACCCGCTATCAGGGCGGCTCGCAGAGCATGGGCCACCTGGTCGCGAAGTCGCTCCTGGGCCGAGATGAGACTGCGCTGCTTCAAGTCACCCATCGCACTTCCTCCGTGGTTTCGCAGAGGAACAGCGTACAATGTCACGTTTCGCTGCCCGCCCTGGTGGCAAGGTACAAGGCCTCCGCCACGGCAAGATCTTCCCAGCCCATGCCGACGCTCTTGAAGAGCTGTGGATAACCCGGCCGCGCAGCCCTCCTCCCGGCGACCAGATCGGCGAGTGTCCCGTACACGTGTCCTGGCCCGATCACCCCTTCCGCCTCTGGGACCAGCAAGTCGCCGGCCTCGCGCAACGCTGCCGCCCGGGCCTCGACGAACACCGCTGACCTGCGCACCAGCGCCGAATCGACTTCCCGCGCGGCCGGTTCGTGGGACCCGACCGCAACGACGACGGCACCCGCGGAAACCAACGCCCCGTCAAACAGGGGTTCGCGCGCCGTGGTGCAGCAGATGATCACATCGGCCTCGGCCGCGTCCCCTGGCCCTCCGACCCGGGCCTCCAGCCCCTGCCCGGCCGCGCGGGCGACCAACTGCCCGGTCCGCGCCGGATCCCGCCCCACCACCACGACTTCAGCCAGGGCCGGCACGGCGGCCAGCGCGGCGTCGAGATGACCGTGCGCCTGCGGTCCGGCACCGAAGAGCAGGAGGCGGCGCGCCTCGGGCGGCGCCAGGTGGCGCAGCGCCAGCGCGGATACGGCGGGAGTCCTCAGCGCGGTCAGCGCCGCCCCGTCGATCAGGGCCACCGGGTGCAGGGTGGGACCGTCCAGGAGCAGGTAGCTACCGGTGATGCGGGGAAGACCACGCGCGGTGTTCCCGGGCGCCACTCCGGCGACCTTGACCCCGCTGTAGCGGGCTCCCGCTGCGGGCATCAGGAGCAGTTCCCCTGAGGGAACCGGGACCGCGCTGCGGTGGGGGCAGGACTCCGGGTCGACCCCGGACCGCAGCGCCACGGCCAGAGCGTCCGCCGCGCCAGACGGGGTCAACAGACCCTCGACCTCCGCAGCACCCAGCACAACGTATCCCGTGCCGGCTCGGGCCTCACACGCGGGAGCGTTCACAGCTGGAAGCCCGTCGCCAGCTCGTCATCCGGGTCGAGGACGAAATGATGTTCGCCCGTGTGGTGGACCGGGCCGGTGACTTCGGTGACCAGCCCGGGCCCACGGCCCGGAACGTCGGGCAGAACCCGTCCGGTGAAGACGGTCCCAACGACCGACTCGTGGCGCAGGGTGTCCCCGGGGCCGAGCAGCCCGTCGCAGGCGAGCAGGGCGAGTCGGGCAGAGGTGCCGGACCCGCAGGGGGAACGGTCAATCTGACCGTCAGCGAACACGGTGATGTTGCGCTGACTGAGCCCTGTCAGGGTGTCGGGCAGTTCCTCGTAGAGGACGACACCGTAGACCCCGGAGAGCAAGGGGCTCTGGTGATGCCAGGTGGCCGGATGGCCTGCGAGGGCGCCACGGATCTCCCCGGCCACCCGAACGAGGTCGGTCAGCCGCTCGCCAGCGACGCGTAGGCCCAACTCCCGTGCGGACACCGCCACGTAGCAGGCGCCCGCGTGGGCGATGTCTACCTCGGCGATGCCCAACGAGGTCGCGACCGGCACCTTACGGGCGGCGACCTGAGCGGGGACGTTGCGGAACGTGACAGAGACGGTCCGGCCGGCGGCACGGTGGACGGTGGCGGTGACACGCCCGGAGGGAACGTCGATGCGCACCTGGGCCTCGCCGTCCTCGGGCGCAGCGACCCTGCCGGTCTCAACGGCCCAGGCGCCGAGCGCCATCGTGCCGTGCCCGCAGGCCGTGGAGTACCCGTCCTTGTGCCAGAACAGCACCCCGAAGTGTGCGCCGTCATCGTCCGGTGGCACCAGGAAGCCCCCGTACATTCCCGCATGGCCACGGGGCTCGCGAACCAGCAACTGCCTGATGTCGTCGAGGCGTCCGGGGCGCGGTGCGGTGGCGGAGCCGCCTGTCCCGATGGCGGTCGCGCAGCGCTCGGCGACGGTGTCGCCGGGGATGGCCGGCAGCCCCTGGGTGACGATACGAAAGGGCTCGCCCGCGGTGTGGTAGTCAGTGCTCCGCACGCTGATGCCGCTACGGGTGCGGGCCACTGTGGCGGTCGGTTGCTCAGTGGAAGTAGGGGGCATCGGGGCCTTTCTTCCTGGGTACCCCGGTGTCGGGGCCGGGGAGGGGGTCAAAGTAGGAACCCTCCGGGGAACGGATCGGTCGGGTCGAGGAAGTACTGTGCGGTGCCGGTGATCCAGGCCCGCCCCGTGACTGTGGGGATCACTGCGGGCAGGCCGCCGACCGTAGTCCGCTCGACGAGCCTGCCCCTGAACTCCGTGCCGATGAAGGACTCGTTGAAGAAGTCCTGCCCGAGGGGAAGCTGGCCACGGGCGTGGAGTTGCGCCATCCGGGCGGAGGTGCCCGTGCCGCAGGGGGAGCGGTCGAACCAGCCGGGATGAATGGCCATGGCGTGCCGGGAGCGGGACGCGTCGGAGTCGGGGGCGGCGAGGTAGACGTGTTTGACGCCGGCGATCTCCGGGGCTTCCGGGTGCACCGGGCGGTCCCCAGAGGCGTTGACGGCCGCCATGACGGCCAGTCCCGCGGTGAGGAGCTCGTCCTTGCGGGACCTTTCGAAGGGAAGCCCCAGGGAGTCGAGTTCTACGAACACATAGAAGTTCCCACCGAACGCAATGTCATAGGTGACCGTGCCGTATCCGGGTACATCCACCTTGCGGTCCAATCCGACACAGAACGCCGGCACATTGGTGAGGGTGACCCCGAGGGCCACCCCGTCCTCGACTGCCACGTCCACGCTCACCAGCCCGGCCGGGGTGTCCAACCGGACGGTGGTCACAGGCTCGGTGACCGGCACCATCCCCGTCTCGACCAGGACGGTGGCCACACCGATGGTGCCGTGGCCGCACATCGGCAGCAGCCCGGAGACCTCGATGTAGAGGACCCCGTAGTCGGCGTCCGGCCGGGTCGGCGGCTGCAGGATGGCTCCGCTCATCGCCGCATGGCCCCTGGGCTCGTACATCAACAGCGTGCGCAACTGATCCAGGTGCTCGATGAAGTGCAGCCGGCGTTCCGCCATGGTGGCGCCGGGAATCACGCCCACGCCCCCTGTGATGACCCGCGTCGGCATGCCTTCGGTATGCGAGTCCACCGCTTGGTAGACGTGGCGGGTGCGCATGGGTCCCCCTCGTGTGTTTTGGTCCGGGCGGTGTGCGAACAGCTGCGGCTGGTACGGAGCGAACTCCCTACGGCGCTCGGATTATGCGCCCCGGGACCAGCCCTCGGCATCACATGGCATACCGCAAGATGATGGAAGGTTGCGACGCGGGCGTCGTAACCAACTCGCCCGCCGGCCGGAAGCCAGGTCCGAGCGGCGGTCGGGCGAGGGCCGAGCACACCCCGCAGGCCCGCGGCGGACGCCTGCATCGGACCCCGGGCAGTGACGGGAGGGCATCCCCAAACCCGCGTCTTCTGATTTGCCTTCTGTGGTTGCGACTCCGGCACCGCGACAGGAACCGGCTGCCGGTCGAGGAGCGATGCGCGCCGGTGAGGCCCGGTCTAAGCCTTCGTAACCGGCGCTCCCGGCTCGCCCGGGGTGCGTCCGGCATCCGTGCCCGGCCCGGCGACGGGCCGAGCGTTGCCTGCCGGCGCGCTAGTTGAGCCCTTCGGCCAGCGCCTTCTCGGTCGCGGCCCGGACCGCGGACTCCACGTCCCCGGTCAGCGGCAGACGGGGCGGCCGGGTGGGCCCGCCCGGGCGGCCTGCGAGGTCCATGGACAACTTGATGGCCTGGACGAACTCGGTCTTGGAGTCCCAGCGCAGCAATGCGTGCAGCGAACGGTAGAGAGCCCGGGCCTGGGTCAAGTCGCCCGTGACGGCGGCCCGGTAGAGCTCCGCGCAGGAACGCGGTAGAGCATTGGGGTAGCCTGCGATCCAGCCGACGACCCCGGCCAGCGCCAGTTCCACCAGTACGTCGTCCGCGCCAATCAACAGGTCGAGTCCTGGAGCAAGTTCAGCAATCTCGTAGGCCCGGCGGACATCTCCGCTGAACTCCTTGACCGCCACGATGGTGCCGTCCGCGTGCAGGCGGGCGAGCAGGTCGGGGGTGAGATCGACCTTGGTGTCGAAGGGGTTGTTGTAAGCGACCACCGGGACACCCGCCTTGGCGACATCGGCGTAGTGGGCACGGACGGACCTGTGGTCGGCCCGGAAGGCGTTGGGAGGCAGCAGCAAGACCGACCCCGCACCGGCCTCGGCAGCTTGGTCGGCCCAGCGACGGGCTTCGTCGCTTCCGTAGGCGGACACGCCAGGCATCACCCGGTCGCCATGGCCGGCTGCTTCGACCGCGACGCGGACAACTTGGGCCCGTTCTTCGTCGGTGAGCGTCTGGTACTCCCCCAGGGAGCCGTTGGGGACTACGCCGTCGCAGCCGTTCTCGATCAGCCACGCCACATGTTCGGCGTAGGCGTCATAGTCGATGGACAGATCGGGCCGCATCGGCAAGGTGGTGGCGACCATGATGCCGTGCCAGGGACGCGCACGCTCCGGGGTGGACGCGAGGTTCATAGGATACTCCCTAGTGTGGTGTGTGACATTTTACTAGTGTTTACATGCACGCCACAAGAGCGTGATGGATTCGGTTCTCCTGTCGACCAAGCGCCGATCAAGGAGAGCACCGCCCCCGAGGATCGCTCCTCGCTCAGCCGTCGGCGGGTAGTTCCGCGAGGCGCTTGAGGGGTACGGGGCAAGACAGCGGCCTTCGGTCCGCAGCGGGGGCGCAGCCGGCCAGAGCGGTTACGGCGGGGCCACACATTCGCCCCTGGCAATACCCCATGCCGGCACGGGTGAGCAGCTTGACGCTGCGCGCGTCCCGGGCGCCGAGTTCAGCTACGGCCTCACGGATCCGGCCGGCCCCGACCTCTTCGCACCGGCACACGTCCGTGACGTCGTCGAGCCATTGGGTCCATCCCGAACCCGGTCGGTGTGCCACCGCCATCGCGGCAGCGAAGGAACGCAGTCGGGTGCGACGGCGCAGCAGAGTGACCGTGCGCGGCGGCTGTGGGGCGCCCGAGAGGGCGCCCGCGATGGAGAAGGCCGCCAGTTCACCTTCCGTCAGGGCAAGTTGAGCACCCCCGACTCCTCCGGTCTCACCTGCTGACCAGATGCCCGGCACGCTCGTGCGCTGCTGGGCGTCCAGTTGTAGAACGTGCGCTCCGTCAGGGCCCGGCCGAGTGACGCAACCAAGGGTGGTGGCCAGCTCCAACTGCGGAAGCAGTCCATGGCCCACCGCGAGGGCGTCGCACGCCAACCGCCGGGAGGTACCGGGCAGTGGCCTCCAACTGGCGTCCAGTCGCGTGACGGTGACCGCCTCCACGCGGTCGTGGCCGTGGACGGCGGTGACCGCGTGCCGCGTCAGTAGCGGTACCGCGTGGCGTAGTAGGCCCACACCGTACAGCGCACCCTCGGCGATCTTGGTGGGGTTACGCAGCAGAGTGGACAGTTCCCGGACGTACCCCGTGTACGACGATGCCTCGACGACGGCCGGCACCCTGGCCCCCGCGGCGGCCAGGGAACCTGCCACGGCCAGCAGGAGCGGACCACTGCCGGCGACGACGATCCTGCGGCCGGGCAGGACAAGCCCGGCCTTGAGCATGGCCTGGGCGCCACCGGCACCTACGACACCGGGCAACGTCCAGCCGGCAAAAGGAAGTTGCCTCTCATAGGCACCGGTCGCCAGGAGGACCGCCTGGGAGCGGAGCGTTACCGCCCGCTCCTCCGGGCCGGCCAGGGCGTGCAGCCGCCATCCCGCCCCGGCGACGGGAGCGGCGCCGGGGCGGGGCTGCCCCGCGGGCCAACGGCCGGGGTCAGGTCCGGACGGTGGGGCAGGGTATGCGGGGGCGCGGGTGGGGACGGACCGGCACGGGTCGATCAGGTGCGGTGTGACAGGTGGCAGCGCGGTGTCGCCTTGCGGCACCACCGTCCACACATGATGGCCCGGCAGGTATCTGATCCTCCCCGAGGCCTGGTGGGCCCGCAGCCGCCGCACCCGGTCGGTGAACTCCTCCCAGTCGTGGTGCAGCGCCTGCGGACGCGCCGCTCCCAGCCCCGGTGCGGGGTGGCGGTAGAACTGCCCACCCGGGCGTTCGCCCGCGTCCAGCAGCGTCACCCGTAGCCCCAGGTCGGCGGCGGCCACTGCGGCGGCAAGGCCCGCCGGTCCTGCGCCGACCACAGCCAGTTGGGTCATCGATGACATGTCATCGGGCATGGCCGGTGCCCTCCTGGGTCGTGATGCGGTCCCCGGGCCGCGCCGGCACCAGGCAGGCGCGTTGGTTCGGCGCCCCGTTCACGGTCACCAAACAGTCGAAACAACTGCCGATCCCGCAGAACGCCCCGCGCGGCGCCCCGGCCGAGCGAGTACGGCGCCACGCCAGGATCCCCGCGCTCCACAAGACGGCGGCGACGCTCTGGCCCGACACCGCGCGCAAGGGACGGCCGTCGAACTCGACGGTGTACTCGGCCTGCGGCGCGCCACCGACCAGGGCCCGTGCGGTGCCTTCGTGCCCCCGCGCCTTCCGGGGCCAGGCCCAGTTCCGGGCAACCCCGCCGGAGTCGTTCATCGCTCGTCCTCCTTCTTCAGTGGCTCGCCATCCCACTCACCGCGTCTCGGAACCTCGAAGCGTTCGGGGCGGAAAGGCTTCAGGTCCAGCGAGGCAGGAGCGCCGGTCAGACCCTCTGCGATCAGGAGACCGGTGGCCGGGGCGAGCCCGATTCCGGCTCCTTCGTGGCCACATGCATGGTGCAGCCCGGGCACCCGCGGATCGGGGCCGATCGCCGGCAGATGATCCGGCAGGTAGGGCCGGAAGCCGTGGTAGGTACGCATGACGCGTACTTCACCGAGCACCGGGAAGAGGGCTGCGGCTTGCCGGGCCAGTCGACGGAGGGCTGGCATGGACAGGGACCGGTCGAATCCGACCCGTTCCCTGGTGGCCCCGATGAGCACCGGACCGGCCGGGGTGCCTTCCACCACAGCCGAGGACTGCAGGGCCGCCGAGCCGCTGGCGACATCGGCGATGTAGTCGGCGGCGTACACCTTGTGACGCACCAGCGGCGGGAGGGGTTCGGTCACCAGGACGAAACCGCGGCGCGGGAGTACGGGCAGTTGGACTCCGGCGAGTCCCGCAACGGCAGCACCCCAGGTACCAGCGGCGTTGACGACAGCCGGGGCGACCAGTTCACGGCGGGGGGTACGGACTGCGCGGACCGCACCGTCGGGTCGGGTGAGGATCTCGGTCACCTCCTCGCCCAGGTAGGTACGGGCGCCGAGGGCGCCCGCCGCACGCAGGAGTTGGGCCGCAGCCTGGGCGGGCTGGACCTGGGCGTCCTGCGGGTAGTGGAAACCTCCGCGCAATCCCCGGGCAAGGTGCGGCTCGAAGCTCCTTAGTGCGTCCTCAGGTACTTCGTCGGCTTGGACGCCGGCCTCCACCTGCGCTGCCGCGAAGCAGCGCAGCGCCTCCAACGCCCGGTCGTCGGGTGCTACGACCAGGCCGCCCTTGGCCTCGTACTCGGCTTCCGGCGGGAGGCGTTCGGACAGGTCGCGCCAGAGTCGGGTGGACAGGAGCGCGAGGTCGAGTTCGGGGCCGGCCTCCTTGTCGGAGACGAGGAGGTTCCCTTCGCCGGCGCCGGTGGTACCGCCGGCGACCGGGCCGCGGTCGACCACTGCGACAGCGAGGCCGGAACGGCTCGCGTAGTAGGCGACCGCCGCTCCGACGACTCCAGCGCCGATCACGACGGCGTCCAGCGGGTGTCTGTTGGGCACGACAGTAATATGTCACATATCTCTTGTAGGGCCAAGGGGCACCGCGGGGCCGGCTGCTCACCAAGGGGCGCAGCCGGCCGCACGGCCCACGGTCAGCTACGCAGGGGACCTTCACACCGGTAGGTGGAGGTGCCCGCCTTGCCGTTGGTCCAGATGTCGACCGGCCCGAAGGAACAGTTCATGTCGGCCAGGTTGTTCGACGCCGCGCCGGCTCGATCGAGGATGAAGTAGTCCACGGTCTCGGACATGTCCTTGAACACCTGGTCGGGGTTGCGGAAGTTGGACAGGTTCGCGGAGATACGGCCGGTACACGTGAAGCGCCGCTTTCCGGTGTCCCCGTTCTCCACACAGTCCGGGTTGCTCCAGGTCGCCGCGGAGAAGCTGGACCTGACCGCCTCCACCGTGGAGTCCCGAAGCGAACCGTTCGGGGTGAAGCTCGTGTTGGGCACGTAGAGCTGGTCGACCTTGGCGATCTGTGCGTCCAAGTAGCGGTCGTAGTCTCGCTGAAGGTACGTGTCACCGCCGAGCCGACCCCGCCAGGAATCGAAGCCCCGGACGTCGTTGGCCCTCAGATGGGTGTACATCTCCCGCAACAGCGAGGGCTTCTCGGCCCACAGGAACTGGAAGAACATTCCGGAGTAGCTGTAGAAGCGGAATCCGTCGCCGTCGTAGGTGGCGTTGAGCAACTGCTCGACGCTCATGCGCGGACCACCCCCCGCCGTGTCACTGATGATGCTCTTGACCAGGGACTTGCGGGCGGCTATGCCGTCGTCACGGGTGGCGCCGTCGAAGAACTCCGCGGTGCCCTCGTCCATCGAGGTGGTCCGGTCACCCTCGTACCAGGGCCCTTCACCGAAGTAACCAGGCACCGCAAAACGGCCGTTGAGGTAGTGCACGTACTCGTGACGGAAGAGTTCCTCAAGGGTGAGAGAGGAGTCCTGCGGGACCCGCCGCTGATACGTGTAGAAGGTCGCGCCGCGTTCGATGTAGATGCCGCCGTTGTTGGTCCCGTAGCCGGTCAGGATCGGGTGGTACTTCTCGTAGTCCGAACGGGAGGCGTACAAGACAATGTTCAACGTGGTGTTGGTGTCGTCGGCCAGCGGCTGGTCGCTACCGATGACCCGGTGGTACTGGGCCTTGACCTGCTTGCTCGCGTAGTACAACTGGTCGACGGTGGCCCGGTCGAGGGCGGTGCGGACCTTGATGCCGCCGTTGTCGTAGGTGTAGGTGTACGGGAAGAGCTTGCGCTCGATGTCCTCCTTGCAGACCCCGTACTGCTCGCAGGCGCCGAAGTAGTTCAGCCAGGAGACCAACTTGGCCCACTGCTCGCTCCCCTGGCCGAAGGTGTCTTCGGCCGGCTTGAGCAGTGCGCCCAGATCGGCGGCGACGGCAGGACGCAGTGAGTCGATCTCACCGAACCGGCCGTACTCACTCAGGGCGTCCCGGGCCACCCACTCGTTGCCCGTACCGATCAGGTGGCCGGCGGTGGCGAAGGTCTTGAACTGGGCACGGTAGGCGGGGTCGGCGACGGCAGCCGCACGGAAGGCCGTGTCGTTGTTGCCGGGGTAGAGCCCGAGATAGTTCACCGAAAGCGCGGCAAGCGCGGCACCCGCCCAAGCGGCGTCACCGTGAGTAGCCGGGTGGTTCGCGTCCATGGTGGCCATCACCTTGGTGATGAGCGGCAGCTGTTGGGCCCTCAGGCCGGGAGCACTGCCCGCGTAGAGCGCTTCACGCAGGGTGCGGGCGTTGGTGGCAGTGACGTCGAAGCTGCGGGCAGCGGAGCCGAAGTCGGCTATCGCGGCGGCCATGGCAGCGACAGTGGGCGCATCGGTGACGTCGATCTCGCCACGGCTGTAGTCGTGGTAGGCCACCGCGTGGAGATAGGTGAACATCTCCTCCAGATTGCTGCCGTTGCGCCCGTCATGCGCGGCGGCGAGGCTGGATATGCGCTGGGAGACGGCCTGCACGTGCGCGTCCGACATGACCGGAGCCAGCCGGTAGTCCCAGGTCCAGATCAGGCCGCGCAGGCAGACGTTGGCGGTAACGGCCGGGTCGCCGAGGAAGTCCGCGAACTGACTGGGCGTCAAACCCGTGATGCCGTCCAGAGTGCAGGGAACTCCGACCGCGGTGCGTGGGGCGTCGTTCGCGGCCGTCGCCGATTTGGCGGACCTCAGGTCCTTGGACGTGCGCCGACCGTCCGCCGCCACTGCGACTTCGGACGGCTGCACGCCGGGGGTACGGGTGAGGGCCTTGCCGCCGGGGGCGGGCGCGGGCTGCGCGGTGACCTTCTTGGCCTTGGCGAAACGCTCGACCTCATCGAAGGGATTGTCGCCCCGGGGGGCCGCGGAGGCGGCCGATTGGCCGACCGATGCCGCCGTTGCGGGCGGCGTCGCTTCGGAGGACTGGGCGACGCTCTGGCCCGCCGAGGCGAGGAGGGTGACCGCGATGGCGGCAGCTAGGAGGGGCTTGCGCACGGTGTTCGTCTGGGACACCTGGGGACTCCTGAATGTGGGGTGAGGGCGCAGAGGGCTGAGTGGACCCACCTGCCACATGCGGGGTTTGACGGCTATTCCGCCCCGCGATGTGAGCTGTAACATAGTAATGTGAAATTGCACTGACAACCCCTAGGCACCTGCCGTTTTCCGGAGCGTCATGTTCCGCTGACCCGAACCCACCTGTCCCACCCATAACGCCTCGGAGGAACTACCTATGACTGTCCATCAGGCAAGCCAGGGAGGCACCCGCCGCCTCGCGATAGGCAGCCACGACCTACCGGTGTCACATGAGTTGTCCGCATTCATGGCCAACGGCTGGGCTTCCTCCCCCTTGCCCACCGATGCCCGCGTCCCGGCCCACAGCGCGACACCGGCCCGTCGCGCAAGGCTCTCGGCCCGCTTCCCCGGGGAACGCCTACTCGTACCGGCCGGCGAGCTCAAGGTCCGCTCGAACGACTGCGACTACCGATTTCGCCCCCACAGCGCCTACGCCTGGCTCACCGGGCTCACCGGCGAGGACCAACCGGGCCACGTACTGGTACTGGAGCCCTCGGGGCCACACGGCCACGAGGCAGTGCTCTACCTGCGCCCGCGCTGCTCACGCACCGGTGGCAGCGAGGAGTTCTACCGCGACCGCAGGTACGGGGAGTTCTGGGTCGGCCGCCGCCCCGACCTCGAAGAGGCCGAACGGCTGACCGGCATCCGCTGCGCCCACCTGGACGAACTCGGCACCGCGCCCGGCCGTGACGCGTCCAAGGACGGCGAACTCGCGGCGGCCCTCTCCGAACTCCGCCTGGTCAAGGACGCCTGGGAAGTGGCTCAGCTCCAGTTGGCCGTCGACCACACCACGGCGGGTTTCAACGACGTCGTCCGCGGCCTTCCGCGCGCCCTCGCGCACCCGCGCGGAGAACGCTGGATCGAGGGGGTGTTCGGACTCAGAGCCCGCGCCGAGGGCAACGGCACCGGCTACGACACCATCGCCGCCTCTGGTGCACACGCCTGTGTTCTGCACTGGATCCACAACGACGGCCGCCTCGACCCCTCCGAACTGCTGCTCCTGGACGCGGGGGTGGAGACAGACACGCTCTATACGGCTGACATCACCCGCACCATGCCCCTGTCGGGACGCTTCTCCCCCGTCCAACGACAGGTCTACGAACTGGTGCTCGCCGCACAGGAGGCGGGAATCGCGGCCCTTCGACCCGGCGCCAGTTTCCGTGACTTCCACCGTGCCGGAATGCGGGTCATCTCCGAGGGTCTCGCGGAGTGGGGCGTGCTGAAGAACTCCGAAGGCGATCTCCACCGTCGCTACACCCTGTGCAGCAGCGGCCACATGCTGGGCCTGGACGTACACGACTGCGCCAAGGCGCGCGCCGAGACCTATCTGGACGGAGTGCTGGAAGCGGGTCAGGTCCTCACCGTGGAACCCGGTCTCTACCTCCAGCCCGACGACGAGACTCTGCCAGCCGAACTGCGCGGCATCGGGGTGCGGATCGAGGACGACCTGGTGATCACCGAAAACGGGGCCCACCTGATGTCCGGGGCCCTGCCGCGCTCCGTCGCGGGCATCGAGGACTGGATGGGAGCGTTGCTGGAAGGAGGATCCTGAACCTCATTCGAGCACCGCGATGCCGTCAAGCTCCACCATCGCCTGCTCGTCCCACAGGCGCGTCGTGCCGATCACGGCCATCGCGGGGTACTCGCGTCCCGCCAGCCGGTGCCAGATCCGGCCGAGCTCCGGCGCGTGGGCACGGTATGACGCTACGTCCGTGGCGTACACGGTCACCCGTGCAAGGTCACCCGGTGCGCCGCCGGCGGCACGCAGTGCCGTGAGAAGGTTCCCCAGAGCGGTCTCGAACTGCTCGGGCAAGGTGGCTCCGATCACCTTGCCATCGGGGTCCAGGGCGGTCTGTCCGGCCAACAGCACCAGCCGGCCGCCGGTGACGGAGACGGCGTGGCTGAAGCCGGTGGGTGGCGAGAGTTCGGACGGGTTGATCCGCTCCAGGCTCATGCGTATAGCTCCTTGGCGATGATGGTGCGCTGGACTTCGGTGGCACCCTCGTAGATTCGCGGTGCCCTGACCTCCCGATACAGGTGTTCCAGGAGGTGGCCGCGCTGGAGTGCGCGCGCGCCGTGCAGTTGCACCGCCCGGTCCACCACGTACTGGGCGGTCTCGGTGGCCATCAGCTTGGCCATGGCCGCGGCCTTCACCTGGCCGCGGCCACCAGAGCGCTCCCGCTCCCCCTGGCCGCCCGACGCCGCTTTCGCCTCGTGGGCGTCGTACGCGCTGGCCGCCGCGTAGACCAACAGGCGGCTGGCTTCGATCCGGGTCGCCATCTCGGCCACCTGGTGGGAAACCGATTGCTGCGCACTGAGCGGTCCGCCGAACGCGGTGCGCCTCTTGGTGTGGGCGATGGTCGCATCGAGCGCGGCCTGTGCCATGCCCAGGGCGAACGCGCCCACGCTCGGCCGGAATCGGTTGAGGGTGTCCATGGCGACGGCGAAGCCGTGGTCAAGCTCACCCAGAACGTCTTCGGCACCCACCGGTACGGAGTCGAAGAGGAGCGAGCCGATCGGGTGCGGCGAGAGCATGTCGAGGGGCTCCCCGCTGAGCCCGGCCCGGTCAGCGGGCACGAGGAACGCGGTCACCCCGCGAGCGCCGGCGCCCTGGGTGGTGCGGGCGAAGACCGTGTAGAAGTCGGCCTGTGGAGCGTTGGAGATCCAGCACTTCTGACCGCAGAGCCGCCAGCCCGTTCGTGTGGGTTCGGCGCGCAGTGCGAGGGCAGCCGCGTCCGATCCGGCACCGGGCTCGCTGAGAGCGAATGCCGCCACGGCGCTCCCCGCGATGACTTCGGGCAGCCATCGCCCGCGCAGTGCCGGACTCCCGTAGCGGTGAACCGGGTACGCCCCCAGGCCCTGGAGGGCCAGGGCTGTCTCCGCCTCCGTGCACGCATAGGCCAGGGATTCGCGCAGCAGACACAGCTCCAGCGCGCCCGCGGTGAAAAGCGGTTGCAGCAGCTCCAATTCACCGAGGGCGGCGAGCAGGCCCCGGTTGACACGGCCTGCCTCACCCTTCTCGGCCAACGGACTCAGCCGTTCGGCGGCAAGGGCGCGCAACTGGTCACACCACTGGCGCTGCTGCGCCTCTAGCGTGAATCCCGGCATCAGTCGCTCCTTTTCTATCGCGTCCAGTTGACTGTCGTCACGGCCACGATACGCTCGTTGGGCTACCGCACAGCAGGACCCATGCACGTTCCGGACTCTGCTCGCTTGGGGTGAGCCCGCCTTGGAGCTGAAGCCATCCGCCCATGTCGACACGTTCTGCCGTGACCATCTGCCGCCAGCCGAACAGTGGCCGGAGCTGCTCTTCGAGTTGCCCGAGCTCGCCTACCCGGAACGGCTGAACTGCGGGACGGAACTACTGGACACCACGATCGAGCGCTTCGGTGCGGATCGGCCGGTGTTCCGCACCGGAGCGGGGGAGGTCTGGTCGTACGGCGAGTTGCGCGCCCGGGTGGACCGGTTGGCCCACGTACTCACCTTCGATCTGGGACTCGTCCCCGGCAACCGCGTCTTGTTGCGGGGCCCGACGGGCCCGTGGCTCGTGGCCTGCTGGCTGGCTGTGATGAAGGCCGGCGGGGTGGCCGTGACCGTGCTGGCGCAGCAGCGGTCCAGGGAACTGGCCACCATCTGCGAGATCGCGAAGGTAAGCCATGCGCTGTGCCATTGCGATGTGGTGGATGACCTGGCAAAGGCCGAGGTGCCGAACCTCCGCATCACCACCTACGGCTCGGACTCCTCAGAGGACCTGTTGCAGCGTGCCACCAGACGCCCGCTCGACTTCGACGGCTACCGGGCCGTGGACACGGCCGCCGACGATGTCGCACTGATTGCCTTCACCTCCGGCACCACGGGCCACCCGAAAGGGTGCATGCACTTCCATCGTGACGTCCTGGCGATCGCGGACACCTTCGCCCGGCACGTGCTGCGACCCGAACCAAGGGACGTCTTCGCCGGTTCACCGCCCCTCGGCTTCACCTTCGGCCTCGGCGGCCTGGTGGTCTTCCCGATGCGCGTCGGCGCCTCAGCGCTACTGCTGGAACAGGCCGGGCCGCGACAGCTCCTGCCTGCACTCGCGGCGCACCGAGTGTCCGTGCTGTTCACTGCCCCCACGGCGTACCGCACGATGCTGGACGACCTAGGCCGCCACGACCTGAGCTCCCTACGCCGCTGCGTCTCGGCCGGCGAGAACCTTCCCGCCGCCACCTGGCGGGACTGGTACGAGCGCACGGGCCTACGCATCATCAACGGAATCGGTGCCACCGAACTGCTGCACATCTTCATCTCAGCAGCGGATGACGCCATCCGCCCCGGCACCACAGGGCGCCCGGTGCCCGGCTGGCAGGCCAAGGTGGTGGACCCCGCCGGCCGGCCGGTGGCCGACGGGGAACCGGGGCTCCTTGCCGTACGCGGCCCCGTGGGCTGCCGCTACCTGGCCGACCGGCGTCAGCAGGAGTACGTGCGGGAGGGGTGGAACGTCACCGGCGACACCTACGTGAGGGACTCCGAGGGCTACTTCCGGTACTTGGCCCGCGCCGACGACATGATCGTCTCTGCTGGGTACAACATTGCCGGCCCCGAGGTCGAAGAAGCCCTGCTACGCCACCCCGACGTGGTAGAGGCCGCGGTGGTCGGGCGAGCCGACGAGAGGCGCGGTCAGATCGTCGTGGCGTACACCGTGCTGCGGGATTCCTCCTGCCTGGACGAGGCGGCCCTGGTGCGCTTCATGAAGTCACAGCTGTCGCCGCACAAGTGTCCGCGGTCATTCGTCTTCCTGCCGGCGCTGCCCCGCACGGCCACCGGGAAACTACAACGGTTCCGGCTCCGCGATCTAGAGTGATCACGTGGCCGAGCAACACACACCGCGCTCCTTGATCGTTACCTTCTACGGCGCCTACGGCAGATCAACGCGGTCACCCGTTCGGGTGGCTGCGTTGGTCCGGCTCCTCGGAGCGGCTGGCGTCGATCCGCCGTCCGTGCGCTCCTCGGTGTCCCGTCTGAAGCGGCGCGGATTCCTGGTCCCGACCCGTACCACGGAAGGCGCCGCCGGATACGCACTCTCCGACGAGGCCGAACAACTCCTCGCGGACGGCGATCGGCGGATCTACGAATCAGACCCTCCGTGTGCCGCCGACGGCTGGGTGCTGGCCGTCTTCTCCGTGCCCGAGCAGGAGCGCCACAAGCGGCATCTGCTGCGCTCGCGACTCGCCCGGTTGGGCTTCGGTACGGCCGCCCCGGGTGTGTGGATCGCGCCGGCCCGACTCTACGAGGAGACCCGGCACACCCTGGAACGGCTTCAACTCGACTCCTACGTCGACCTCTTCCGTGCTGAGCACCTCGGGTTTGCCGCCACGGCAGATGCGGTGGGACGTTGGTGGGACTTGGCCGCTCTCGCCCGGGAACACGAGGAGTTCCTCGCCCTGCACGAGCCGGTGTTGCTCTCCTACCAACGCGGCGCAGGCCCCCCGGACCCTGAGGACGCGTACCGCGACTACCTCCTCGCCCTCGACTCCTGGCGGCGCCTCCCCTACGCCGACCCCGGCCTCCCTTCGGAACTGCTCCCGGCGAACTGGCCGGGTGATCGCTCCACGAAGATCTTCAAGGAACTGCACGACCGCCTGTACCTGGTGGGGGCGGGTTTCGTGGCGGAGCACTCGCCAGGGCTCTGACGTCCGGCGCCCAAGGCCAGCGCGCAACGGGAAACAGCGCTGCCAGGTCAGGGGCGGCCGGCCCTGTCGCGGCGGCTGTCTGGTGGTTCGCGCGGGTCTTCGGCGTTGGTTTCTCGAAGGTCATCACACGGTCGCGGGTATTCCATCAAGAGCACAGGATGATGGGTCACCCTGCACGGTCAACGCTTCAATGTGAGACGAGGCTTGGGGGCATCGGTGCGTCCGGTGGGCGGCTTGCGGCTGCCGGCCCGGTAGGGCGCGGGCCAAGGCGCCGCCATTCCGGTGTAGTCCTGTTCGGCGGCTGCGTGCAGGGTCCAGTGAGGGTCGTACAAGTGCGGCCGGGCCAGCGCGCACAGGTCAGCTCGGCCAGCGAGGAGGAGGGAGTTGACGTCGTCCCACGAGGAGATCGCTCCTACTGCGATCACCGGTACTCCCAGCGCACTGCGGATCCGGTCGGCGTAGGGAGTCTGGTAGGAACGGCCGAACTCAGGCCGCTCCTCAGAGACGACCTGGCCGGTCGACACGTCGATGGCATCTGCTCCGTGCGCGACGAAGGCCCGCGCGATCTCGACCGCCTCTGCCCCCGTGGTACCGCCCTGCGCCCAGTCGGTGGCCGAGATCCGGACCGTCATCGGCCGGTCTTCGGGCCAGACACCGCGGACCGCGTCGAAGACCTCCAACGGGAAGCGCAGGCGGTTCTCCAAGCTCCCGCCATAGCCGTCGGTACGCCGGTTGGTGAGGGGCGAGAGGAACCCGGAGAGCAGGTACCCGTGGGCGCAGTGCAGTTCGAGGAGGTCGAAGCCGCAGCGCGCGGCGCGCCAGGCTGCCGCCGAGAACTGTTCGCGGACCGCTGTCATCCCGGCACCGTCCAGAGCCTGCGGGATCTGGCCCACGTCGGGGAGGTAGGGGAGCGCCGATGCAGCGACGAGGGGCCAGTTGCCGGCTTCGAGCGGCTGGTCCATACCTTCCCACATGCGACGCGTCGATCCCTTGCGCCCGGAGTGTCCGAGCTGGATGCCGAGCGCGGTCCCGGGGGCCTGTTCGTGCACGAAGGAGGTGATACGGGTCCAGGCCTCGGCCTGTTGGGGGGTGTAGAGACCGGCGCAGCCGGGGGTGATGCGACCTTCGGGGCTCACACAGACCATTTCGGTCATGACCAGGCCCGCACCACCGAGCGCCCTGGCCCCGAGGTGCACCAGGTGCAGATCCCCCGGTACACCGTCCTGCGCGCTGTAGAGGTCCATGGGTGACACCACAACACGGTTCCGCAGGGTGACATTGCGCAGGGTGAAGGGAGTGAACATGGGCGGCGTGCCGTCCGGGCAGCCGAACTCGCGTTCCACACCGGCGACGAATCGGGCGTCTCGCACGCGTAGGTTGTCGTGGGTGACCCGGCGGGAGCGGGTGAGCAGGTTGAAGGCGAACTGCCGGGGAGGTTGGTCGAGGTGGTCACCCAGTTCCTCGAACCACCGCAGACTGGCAGCGGCAGCCCGCTGGGTGGATTCCACCACCGGACGGCGCTCTGACTCGTAGGCCTCCAGTGCCCCTGAAAGGGAGGGCTCCTCCTCCATGCAGGCGGCCAGGGCCAGTGCGTCCTCCACGGCGAGCTTGGTGCCGGAACCAATGGAGAAGTGTGCCGTGTGCGCGGCGTCACCAAGCAGCACGGTGTTGCGGTACGACCAACGGGCGTTGACGACCGTGCGGAAGGCCGTCCAGGAGGACTTGTTGCCGCGCAGTGGGCGTCCTCGCAATGCCTCACTGAAAATCTTCGCGCACCGCGTCGCCGATTCGTTCTCCTCACACAGGTCCAGGCCGGCGGCCCGCCAGACCTCCTCGCGCATTTCGATGATGACGGTGGAGGAGTCCGCGGAGTAGGGGTATCCGTGAAGTTGCATCACCCCGTGTTCTGTCTCGGCGATCTCGAAGCGGAAGGCGTCGAAGGCGAAGTCGGCAGCGAGCCAGATGTACCGGCAGCGGTGGGTGGTGATCTGGGGCTGGAAGACCTCGGCGTGTGCCTGCCGGGTGGGGCTGTGCACCCCGTCCGCTGCGATCACAAGATCGTGCGATGCGGCGAGTTCCGCAGCAGGGGGCGCCTCTTCGTCGAAACGCAGGGCAACGCCCAACTCGGTACAGCGTTCGCGAAGGATCTGGAGCAGTCGGCGTCGGCCGATCGCCGCGAAGCCGTGTCCGCCCGAGGTCAGCAACTGCCCCCGGTGGGCGATGTCGATGTCGTCCCAGCGAACGAACTCGCGTTGAAGTGCACCGTAGACCACGGGATCGGCATGCTCGATACCGCCCAGGGTCTCGTCGGAAAGCACCACGCCAAACCCGAAGGTCTCATCTGTGGCATTGCGCTCCCACACGACAATGTCACGCTCAGGGCCCAAGCTCTTCAACAGCGCCGCGGCATAGAGCCCGCCAGGCCCACCGCCGATCACCGCGACCCTCATCACCCGCGTCCCTCCATGGCTACCTACCCCGCCAGTTGGGCGACCGCTTCTGCGTGAAGGCCGCGTGGAACTCCTTGTAGTCTTCGCCGTTCATCAGCAACGCCTGGGTGGCTGCGTCCATTTCGACTGCGGCGGCCAGTGGCATGTCAAGCTCGGCGGTAAGGAGCGCCTTGGTCTGGGCATGAGCCAGCGCCGGACCGGCGGCCAGTCGGGCGGCCAGCTCCACCGCCCGCGCGCCTGCCTTGCCCTCGTCGACCAGCTCGCTGAGCAGTCCGACGCGCTCCGCCTCGGCCGCACCCACTGGCTCCCCCAGCATCAGCAGTCGCGTGGCGTGTCCGAGCCCCACGATCCGCGGCAGCAGGTAGGCCGCGCCCATGTCCCCGCCGGAGAGTCCGACCCGGGTGAAGAGGAAGGCGAAGCGGGCGGTCGGGTCGGCGATTCTGAAGTCCGCGGCGAGGGCGAGAACCGCGCCAGCCCCGGCGGCGACCCCGTGCACTGCTGCGATCACGGGAAACGGGCACTCTCGGACGGCGCGCACGACCTGTCCCGTCATTCGGTTGAAGTCGAGGAGTTGTGCGGTGTCCATGGCGAGTGTGGCGCCGATGATCTCGTCCACGTCTCCGCCGGAGCAAAAGCCCCGGCCTTCGCCGGCCAGGACGAGCGCCCGTACGGAGCGTTCGCGGGAGAGTTCTGCGAGCAGATCGCGCAGATCGGCGTAGGCGCCGAAGGTCAACGCGTTGAGCTTGTCGGGGCGAGGCAGTGTGACGGTGGCGACGCCGTCCTCGCCTCGGGCCAGCCGGAGGTGGTGCCAGTGGGGTGTGCTGCCTGCCGATCCGGTGAATGGGCTCACCTCCTGACCGTATCACCGTGTTGTGACTGTCGTCAGGAGAGCGCAACAGGACATCGGGGCAGGGAACCCCGACCCCAACCCCGTATGACTATGCAGAGGAGCCCGCCAGCAACGCCACCAGGACGGCCTTGATGGTGTGCAACCTGTTCTCGGCCTCGTCGAAGACCACGGAGTGCGCGGACTCGAAGACCTCGTCCGTCACCTCCAGGGAGTCCAGACCGTGGCGCTCGTAGATTCCACGCCCGACCTCGGTACCCAGGTCGTGAAAGGCGGGAAGGCAGTGCAGGAACTTCACATCGGGGTTCCCGCTCGCCCGCAGCACCTCCATGGTGACGGCATAGGGATGCAGCGCCTTGATCCGTTCGTCCCAGACCTCGGCGGGCTCACCCATGGACACCCACACGTCCGTCGCGACGAAGTCCGCACCGGTAACCGCTTCACCCACGTCCTCGGTCAGGGTGATGCGGGCCCCGCTGAGTTCGGCAGCCTCGTGGGCCAGCGCCACGATCCGCTCGGCCGGCCAGAAGGCGCGCGGAGCCGCCACGCGTACGTCCATGCCCAGGAGGGCGCCGGTGACCAGGTAGGAGTTGCCCATGTTGAAGCGTGCGTCACCGAGGTAGGCGTACGCGATCCGCTCCAACGGCTTGGCGCAGTGCTCGGTCATGGTGAGCACGTCGGCCAGCATCTGGGTGGGGTGCCAGTCGTCGGTCAGGCCGTTGAGGACCGGCACCCCGGCGTGCGCCGCGAGTTCCTCCACCGCGTCCTGACTGTCACCGCGGTACTCGATGGCGTCGAACATGCGCCCGAGCACGCGCGCGGTGTCCTTCACCGACTCCTTGTGGCCCATCTGGGATCCCGAGGGGTCCAGGTAGGTGGTGGACGCACCCTGGTCGGCGGCGGCGACCTCGAAGGCGCAACGGGTGCGAGTGGAGGTCTTCTCGAAGATCAGGGCGATGTTCCTGCCCCGCAGCCGCTGCACCTCGACGCCCGTGCGCTTGGCCGCCTTCAACTCGGCGGACAGGTCGATCAGGCTGCGGAACTCGGCGGCGGTGAAGTCGAGCTCCTTGAGAAAGCTGCGGCCAACGAGGTCGGTCGCCATGGGGGCGCTCCTAGGTCACGTGTACGGTTACCCTGGAAGTGTATACGAACTTTTGCATTGATATACAGACCCAGGATGTGCAGATCGGATCCGCACCGCCCACCTTGTGTGTCTACACCGCGTCGCGCTCCACGGGACAGCTCATACAGCGCGGACCTCCCCGACCACGCCCGAGCTCACTACCGGGAATCTCGATCACCTCGATGCCCTGCTTGCGCAAGTGCGTGTTGGTGGTCGAGTTGCGCTCGTACGCGACCACGACACCGGGCTCCACGGCCAGCACGTTGCAGCCGTCGTCCCACTGCTCGCGCTCCGCCGCGTGCACGTCCTGGGTGGCGGTCAGCACACGGATCGAATCGAGCCCCAGGGCCGCGGCGATCGCCCGGTGCATCTGCTCGGGCGGATGGTCGGTCACCTTCAGTTCCCGCTCCACCGCACCCGGCTCGATGGTGTACGAGCGGAGCATGCCGAGCCCGGCGTACTGGGTGAAGGTGTCCCCGTCCACCATCGTCATGACCGTGTCCAAATGCATGAAAGCACGGCGCTTCGGCATGTCCAGCGCCACGATGGTGGTGGCGGACCCGGCGGCGAACAGCCCGCGCGCGAGCATTTCCACCGCCTGCGGTGTGGTGCGCTCACTCATGCCGATCAGCACCGCGCCGTTGCCGATGACCAGCACGTCGCCGCCCTCGATGGTGGACGGATAGTCGGTCTGCCCCTGTGACCAGAAGTGGAACGCCCCCGAGCCGGTGAACAGCGGATGGTGCCGGTAGATCGCCTCGAAGTGCACGGTCTCCCGCTGCCGAGCCGGCCAGCGCATCGCGTTGATGGACACGCCGTCATAGATCCACGCCGAAGTATCACGGGTGAACAGGTGGTTGGGCAGCGGACCGAGCAGGAAGCCGTCCAGGTCCATGCAGTGGAAACGGACGGAGGTCGGCTCCGGATGGCGTTCCAGGAACTCGCGCTTGGTCATGCCGCCCACGAGGACCTCGGCGAGTTCGGCGGCCGGGAGTTCATCGAAGGCGGCACGCAGGTGGTCCGTGGCGAGCGGCCCGTACTCCTTCTCGTTGAACACCCGGTCCAGCACCAGATGCCGGGCCTCGGGCACCTGGAGGGCCTCGCCGAGCAGGTCTCCGAAGAGGTGGACCTCGACCCCCCGGTCTCGCAGCACGTCGGCGAAACCGTCGTGCTCCTGGCGAGCCCGCCGCACCCAGAGCACATCGTCGAAGAGCAAGGCGTCCTTGTTGCTCGGGGTGAGCCGCTTCAGCTCCAGATCGGGCCGGTGGAGTATGACGCGGCGCAGCCGCCCGGTCTCGGAGTCGACGTGGAATCCCATGGGAACACGTTCGCAGACCGGGCGGGATCAGGTAACTCAGGTGACAGAAAGCACAGGCACGCTGTCACCCGCGTTGCCGCACGGATGGCTCAACTCAGGCCGAGGAACGCGTCGGGGGCGCCCTGGAGCGCCGGGGTGAGCACGCCCAGCTTCGGCATGACCAGGTCCGGCAGACCCATGTTCTGCGGCCTCGGCGCGCTGAGCGGGGCTCCCAACACCACCCCCGGGCTACGCGTCACCAGGTCGGAAGCCGGGGCAGTGAGCTCGGCGTCCCCCTCGGGGCCATGCGCCAGCACGTCCGGCAACGCGCCCTGGGCCAGCAGCGGCGGGAGGCCGGCGGTCAGCGGCACCGCCGGCAGTACGGGGTTGGGAACCAGCTCGCCGGTGTGGTACGTCGGCCCGTCAGGCACTCCGGGCATGAGCACGGGCACACCGGTGCCGACCTCGGGCAGTTCGGTACCGAGCGGGATCTCCAGCCCGTCGAGCGGCACCCCGACGGGGACGGACTCCCCGGCCACGGCGGGGGTGGCCGCCACAGCAGCCGCCATACACGTCATGAGCGCCGCAAGACCTGCACGCGCGGTGATGTTCATACTGCGTTCCGTCCTTCCAGGGAGAGCGGACACTCCGCTTCCCTGGATGAACGAGCCCGCCCGCCCATTACCCCGAAAGTTCCCCCGTTCGGCGGAAGGGCCAGGGAACCGGCGAGCGGGCGCACCCCCTCACAGTCGCGGGTCGACGGGCTCGGATTCCAGGGCCAGCACCGCGAAGACGGCCTCGTGGACGCGCCAGAGCGGTTCCCCACCGGCCAGTCGGTCCAAGGCTTCCAGACCGAGCGCGTACTCGCGCAGGGCGAGGGACCGCTTGCGCCCCAGCGAACGCTCCCGCAGCCGCCGCAGGTTCTCCGGGCGCGTGTACTCCGGGCCGTAGATGATGCGCAAGTACTCCCGCCCCCGCACCTTGATGCCCGGCTGCACCAGACGCCCCTTGCCGTCCCGCACACAGGCACCGAGCGGTTTGACCACCATGCCCTCGCCACCGGACTCGGTCAGCCGAAGCCACCAGGCGTTTCCCTCCGCGAGGGAGTCCTCGTCACGGGTGTCCACCAGCAGCCTCTCGGTGCGCTGCAAGAGGGGGTCGCCGCCGGCGTCCGCGGCCACCATGCGGTCCAGCCAGCCGAGTTGTTCGTCGTGGGGTACCGCGGCCAACGAACGACCCTCGGAAGCGAGCAACTGGAACGGAGCCAGGCGCACCCCGTCCAATCCTTGCGTCGTCCAGCAGTAGCGTCGGTACGCGGCGGTGAAGGCCCGCGCATCGGCGGACCGGCCACGCTGGCGCTCCAACAGCTCCCCGGTGTCCAGACCACGAGCCGCGGCCTGCTCCAACGCCGCCATGGCCGCGGGGAGGACCGCACCCGAAGACGCGCCCACGGCGGCGTACTGTCCGCGCAGCAGACCGGATGCCTTCAGCGACCAGGGCATCAGCTCACCGTCCAACAGGAGCCAGTCGGTGTGCAGTTCCTCCCACAGGCCGGCGCCCGTGATCGCCGAGCGCACACCCGCCAGTACGCCCTCCGTCATCGCCGGGTCCTCGAAGAAGGAGCGACCCGTGCGGGTGTACAGCGATCCGGTTGCCCCGTCGGTGATCCCGAAGCGGCGACGGGCACCCTGCGCGTCCCGGCAGACCAGCACCACCGCGCGAGAGCCCATGTGCTTCTCCTCGCACACCACCCGGTCGACACCATCAGCACGGTACTGGGCGAACGCCTCCGCCGGATGCTCCAAGAACCCCTGCGCACCGGAGGGCGCGGTGGGCGCCATGGTCGGTGGCAGGTACGGCATCCGCTGGGGGTCGACGGCGAAGCGGCTCATGACCTCCAGCGCTGCTGCCGCGTTCTCCTCACGTACGGCGACGACACCCAGGTGACGCGTGTCGACCGATCGACGGCCCTGGACGTCGGTGAGGTCCAGTGGACGTCCTTCGTGCCCCCCGGGTGCGTCGGTGACCAGTGGACGGGCCGGCTCGTACCAGACCCGCTCGGCCGGTACGTCGACGAGCTCGCGCTCGGGCCAGCGCAGCGCCGTCATCCGACCGCCGAAGACGGCCCCGGTGTCCAGGCAGATCGTGTTGTTGACCCAGGACGTGCGAGGCACGGGGGTGTGACCGTAGACCACCACCGCTCGACCCCGGTACTCCTCCGCCCACGGATAGCGCACCGGCAGACCGAACTCGTCGGTCTCGCCAGTGGTGTCTCCGTACAGTGCGTGCGAACGCACCCGGCCAGATGTCCGGCCGTGGTACTTCTCCGGCAGCCCAGCGTGGCACACCACCAGCTTGCCCCCGTCGAGGACGTAGTGGCTGACCAGACCGTCGATGAAGGTACGCACCCGTGCCGTGAACGCATCGTCCTGGCAGGCCAGTTGCTCGATCGTTTCGGCCAAGCCATGAGTGACGGACACCTGGCGCCCACTCAGCCAACGGCCGAGCTTGTTCTCGTGATTCCCCGGAACGCAAAGGGCGTGGCCCGAGTCGACCATGTCCATCACGCGGCGTAGCACCCCGGGGCTGTCCGGGCCGCGGTCGACGAGGTCGCCGACGAACACCGCGGTACGTCCGGCCGGATGGGCACCGTCCACATACCCCAACTTCGTCAACAGCGACTCCAGTTCGAAGCTGCAGCCGTGGACGTCACCGATGATGTCGAACGGGCCGGTGAGGTGGCGCAGGTCGTTGAAGCGCCGTTCCCGCACCACCTGGGCCCGGTCGACTTCCTCGGTGCTCCGCAGCACGTGCACCTTGCGGAAGCCCTCACGCTCCAGACCGCGCAGCGAACGCCGAAGGTCCCGCCGGTGTCGGACGATGACGTGCCGGGGCAGTCCGGCCCGGTCCGGTCGGCCGGCGTTGCGGGCCGCACACACGTCCTCGGGCAGGTCGAGCACGATGGCGATGGGCAATACATCGTGCTCGCGAGCCAACTGGACCAGTTGGCGACGGGATTCGGGCTGGACGTTGGTGGCGTCGACCACGGTCAGCCGACCAGCGGCCAGACGCTTGCCCGCGATGTAGTGCAGGACGTCGAATGCGTCCTTGCTCGCCCCCTGATCGTTCTCGTCGTCCGCGACCAGACCCCGGCAGTAGTCGGAGGAGAGGACTTCGGTGGGCTTGAAGTGACGTGCTGCGAAGGTGGACTTGCCTGAGCCGGTGGCGCCGACCAGCACCACCAGGCAGAGGTCGGTGACGGCCAGCCGGAGCGGACCGGCGGGCTGCGAAGTGGATGCCTCGACCGGCGGGTGGTGAACCGTCATGCCGCCGTCTCCTTGCGCTGGTTGGGGTGTGAGGTCGGGCTGGAATCAGCCCGGGTGAACTCGGCCATCTGGGTGGGCGGGCCCACGTCGGGGTCTTCGGGCCCCACGGCGGAGAAACGCACGGTGTATCCATAGGTCGAGGCCACCCCTTGCGCCCATCGACCGAACTCCGCGCGGTTCCATTCGAAGCGGTGGTCGCCGTGGCGCACCTGCCCGGCCGGCAGACCCTCCCAGCGCACGTTGTACTCCACGTTGGGAGTGGTCACCAGCACCGTACGGGGGCGCGCGGCGCCGAAGACCGAGTACTCCAGGGCCGGCAATCTCGGCAGGTCGAGGTGTTCGATCACCTCGCTGAGCACCGCGGCGTCATAACCCGACAGTCGTCGGTCCCGGTAGGCGAGGGAGCCCTGCACCAGTTGTACCCGCTGCGCCTGCTGCTCGCCGAGCCGGTCCAGCCGCAGGCGCCTTGCCGCGAGGGACAAAGCCCGCATCGAGACGTCGACTCCCACGACTTCCCTGAAGGATGCGTCCTTCAGCATTTCCTGCACCAGCTGTCCCTGCCCGCAGCCGAGGTCCAGGACCCGCTGCGCCCCCGCGTTGCGCAGCGCGGCCAAGATCGCCTCGCGTCGCTGCACGGCCAGAGGCAGCGGACTCTCCTCGCTGTCCACCGACTCGTCGACCGCATTGTCGATTTCCGCAGCGGCGACGCCGTCGGCCTCGGCGAGGCGGGCGAGTTCCAGCCGGTCCATGGCCTGCTGGGTCAGGCTCCGACGGCGTGCGAGGTAGCGGCTGGTGATGAGGCGATGTTCAGGGTGCCCCGGTAGCCAGCCCTCGCCCGCCCGCAGGAGCTTGTCGACCTCGTCCGGCGCGACCCAGTAGTGCTTGGCGTCGTCGAGGACCGGGAGGAGCACGTACAGCTGACGCAGCGCATCGGCGAGGGTCAGCTCCCCCTCCAGGACCAGCGCCACGTAGTGGGAATCGCCCCAGGCCGGGAACTCGGCGTCCCAAGCGATCGCCGTCGCTTCGACGCGACTCCAACCAAGGGGGCCGAACAGGCGCCGCACCAGGGCCTCGCCGCCGCCGCGGGCAGGTAGGGCCGGGATCTCGATGCGCAGGAAAAGGGACTGGGCCGGCAGCTCCGGGCGTGCTTTGCACTGCCCGTTCAGAGCGCTGGAGAACACCGAGCTCAGCGCCACGGCAAGTAGCGAGGACCCGGCGTAGGGGCGGTCGTTGACGTACTGGGCCAGCGACGTATCCGGTGCCCCGCCACGCCCTTTGCCCTTTCCCCGTCGGACCAGTGCCACCGGATCGACTTCGAGGAGCAGGGCGGCCGTGCACTGCTCCGAAGTGGCCTGCGGGTAGAAGACATGCGCCGTACCGTGCGCCGTCGAAAACCGTTGCACCCGCTCGGGATGCTTGTGCAGCAGGTAGCCGAGGTCGGTCGCGGGTCGCTCGGGAACGCCGAAGGCACTGATCGTCAAGAACACAGAGCCGAGTATGTCCGCAGCCCACCGCCTTGGACGAAATGTTTTCGGGGCCCGGCCATCGCCGGCCGGGCCCTCGGTCAGTGGGGTGGGCCCCAGCGGGCGCTGAGGGCGGCGATCCGGTCGGGTCCCACGCGGCAACACCCGCCCACCAGCCGGGCACCGGCCTGAAGCCAGGACTCCACCGCCCATGTTGCCGGCACCGGCGGGCGGCGCCAGAGGTTCGCGGCCCCGTCCCATACGGACCCGTCGTTGGGGTAAGCCACCACCGGTTTGCCGGTGCTGGCGCGGGCGATCTCGACCGCCGGGCCCACGTCCTTGGGGTCACAACAGTTGACGCCCACCGCGATCACCGTATCCGCCCCGGCGGCGACCTCGAAGGCAGCGTCGAGCGGCTGCCCTGCGCGGGTACGGCGCCCGTGGACCGTGTAGGAGAGCCAGGCCGGCACGCCGTACTCGGCGACGAGGGTGAGGAGGGCTTCGGCCTCGTCGACGTCCGGAACCGTCTCCAGGGCCAGGACGTCCGGTCCGGCCTGAAGCAGTGCTTCCATGCGTGGCCGATGGAATGCGAGGAGTTGGCGCGAGCTCAGCCCGTACCGGCCGCGGTACTCCGAACCATCGGCGAGCATCGCCCCGTAAGGACCGATGGAGGCGGCCACCCACACCTCTCGGTCCCCCGCTGTCGCAGCCGCCGCGGCGGCACGCTCCACACTGGTGGCCAACAGGCTGCTGGCCTCGGCGGTGCTCAGGCCTAGCCGAGTGAACTCCTGGTGGGTGGCCTGGTAGCTGGCGGTGATCAGCACCTCGGCTCCGGCCTGTACATAGGCTCGATGCGCGGCCTCGATCTGTTCCGGATGCTCCATCAACACCCGGGCGGACCAGAGCCCGCCGGACAGGTCGCAGCCCTGGTCGGCCAACTGGTTGCTGAGACCGCCGTCGAGCACCACCGGCCGAACGGCCAGCATCTGGGCCAGCAGGCTCCTCGCTCGCGCCACGGCCGCGATCAGCCGAGCTGGGGCATCACCCGGGAGGCGATGAGCTCCAGGTGGTCGAGGTCGTGGAGGTCGAGCATCTGGAGGTAGATCCGCGCGGAACCTGCCTCGGAGTACCGGCCGATCTTGTCGACCACCTCATCGGGAGTGCCGGCCAAGCCGTTGACGCGCAGTTCATCGACCTGTCGTCCGATGGCAGCGGCCCGGCGGGCCATCTGCGCCTCGTCCGTGCCCACGCAGAACACCAGGGCATTGGAGTAGACGAGGTCACTCGGGGCCCTGCCAGCTGCCTGGGCGGCCGTGGCTACCCTGGCGAACTGCTTCCTGCTGTCCTCGACGGAGGAGAAGGGCATGTTGAACTCGTCCGCGTACTGGGCCGCCAGCCGGGGTGTGCGGACGGCGCCGTGGCCCCCGATCAGCACCGGCACCCGGGACTGCGCCGGCTTGGGTAGCGCGGGGGATCCCTTCAACTGGTAGTGCTTCCCTTCGAAGTCGAAGGTCTTGCCCCGTGGGGTGCGCCACAGGCCCGTGACGATGGCCAGCTGCTCTTCCAGGCGGCTGAACTTCTCCGGCGGGAAGGGGATGCCGTAGGCCTGGTGTTCCTGTTCGAACCAGCCTGCGCCCAGACCCAGCTCGATGCGGCCACCGGACATCTGGTCCACCTGTGCGGCCTGGATGGCCAGAACACCGGGGAGACGGAACGTCGCGGCGGTCATCAGGGTGCCGAGCCGGATGCGGCTGGTTTCCCGGGCGAGGCCGGCCAGGGTGATCCAGGCGTCGGTGGGTCCGGGCAGGCCGTCGGCCGAGCCCATGCTGAGGTAGTGGTCGGAGCGGAAGAAGGCGTCGAAACCGAGGTCCTCGGTCGCCTTGGCCACGGTCAGGAGGGTGTCGTAACTGGCGCCCTGCTGGGGCTCGGTGAATACACGAAGATCCATGGGTCCATCCTCTCCTCTCGCTCCACCTCCGCATGGCACCGGCGCAGGTCAGCCGGGCGCGTCCGGGGCATCTGGCTCGAACCTGTCGTCAACGAGAGATCGCGTCCCTCAACAAGTCGCCCCAGCCGGGTGAATCTGCATCAAGCTTGCCTCCGCTGTCCTTCTTCACGAGTGACTGAGGGGGTCACGTGATCGTTGGCCGGTGCGGAGCCGGACCACCCGGCCCGCGCGCGGGCTATACCTGCCGGCGCACGTTCCACGATCCCTTCCCACTAGGGAAGGCCCGGGCCGAGGAGGCCGCCATGTCCCAGGAAGCCGTGCCGGAGCAGAACGGGGCGCCCAAAGGGCTGCTCCAGCAGATGGAGGAACTGATGGCCGCCCTGAACGCCGACCTCTCCCAGCTTGACGCCGATCTCCAGTCCAGCGGAGACCGCCCGACCGCCGCTGCCGATCCCGCCTCTTTGAACGCCACTGCGGAGCGCTCGTTGCGTCCCTGAGCCCCAGCGCCCCTGGGCTCGACTGCCAGTCGCCGTGCTCGCCGGATCCCGATGGACGTCCACACACCCTTGGTGCACGACACAGCACCATGGGCCCGTGCCGAGAGGCTGGGCCCCGGCGCACGCGGCTGGCCCCAGAGCAAGCTCGGGGCCAGGCACGCAATCCGTGTTGCCTCCCGAGTACGTCCCGCTCAAGGCGATCCGGCGCCGTGCGGTGCTCCTCATCCGACGCCGCGGGCTCGTCCTCGGGGCACCCGCACCCGTCGCGTTCGCTCCTCGTCGGGCGTGCCTCGCCTGCTACGGTGCGAACTCGTGGGCAACCTCCCGGCCTCCTAGCACCACCTGACATCGAGACTCCTTCAGGTGGCGCCTGCCGTCGAGTCCCGGGCCGCGCCCGAGGCGCCGCCCCGCTCCCGTGTCGTGAGCCGGCGCAACATGGAGCGCACGCGGTCGTTGGACTCGTCCGCGGCATCAATGGCCTCCATGCACTGCCAATAGAGGCCCTCTTCATCCGTGGCGCAGGCCACTGCGACGAGCGCTATGCCCAACTCCCCCAGCAGGGCGCCCAGCCCGAGCAGGGCCTGACGAGGATCGCGTACCTCGGTCAGTTGGGCGGCGCGCGGGGCGTAGTCAGGGGGCTTCCCAGCGTATTCGGGAAGCCGGCTCCCGTAGTCCCAGGATTTTCCGCTGCCGGCGAGGGCGAGCGGGTCGAGTCTCCCGCACCCCCTTCCCCCTGCCTCACTGAGGCCTCTGGCCTCACCTCTGAGCTCGGCTGGCCCGGCAATGGCCAACCAACCACCGACTGCGTGAGCCAGGGCCTGGCACTGCCAGGCCTCCGTCACGATGTCCAGCGCTGCCTGGCTCTGCGCCAGGGCGTGGCGCCCGGCAGCGATAAGCCGAACCGCATCCATGAGACGTCCCCCCGTCCCGCACGACACTCCGTCGTTCCATCCACTACCCAGAGTGAAGGCAAGCGACGCGAAAAGCTAGGGGTATTCGGAAATCTCTGGACACATTCGCGATTGTGGATCACCCCATCACTCCGTAGAGTGACGATCCGCCTTTGGATCTCAACCTTCCGCTTCTCGCGCCCCTCCTTTCGCGCCCCAATCCGCGCCGGAGCGTGCGCCGCCATGCGCCTCTCGCTTCACCGGGAAACGCGCCTCGTTCCGATCGATCTTGGCGGAGAGCGCCACGAGCGGGTCGACGCCCAACACCTCACAGAACTGCAGGAGGTAGGCCAACACGTCGGCCACTTCGTCGGCCACCCGATGCGCCGACTCGGGATCGGCCATGACCCGGGCCGACTCCTCGGGCGTCAACCACTGGAAGATCTCGACGAGTTCAGAGGCCTCCACACTCAACGCCACCGCCAGATTCTTCGGCGTGTGGTAAGGCTCCCAGGCTCGCGCCGCGGCGAATTCCGCGAGCCTGCGCTGCAGCGCCTCCACGGTGGGCCGCATCCGCCCCGGCCCCGACTCGGGTCCCATGTCGACCCCCACCTCTCCTCGCTCAGGCCACCAGGTCTACCACCGACACACCGGCCAGCTCCCGCGCGGGTCCGGCATCCCCCACCGCCGCAACCAGCCGGATGTGACCGCGCCCGCACGAGCCGACCGCCAGCCTGAGCAACTCATCGGCCTGACGGGCGTCCAAGCACCTGTCGAAGCCGTCGGCGAGCACGGTCAGCGCCTGTCGAGCCGGCAGCAACTCGGTGCTCTGGTCGACCGCGAGCACACCCGGCCCGGTCAACAGCACCAACGCGAGGGCGAGGAAGCGAAGCTCACCCTCCCCCAACCGCTCCACCGGTGAGACTCCGAAGCCCCCACGGCCGATCAGCGCCCGCACCCGGCCGTCCGCCAGCTCCTCGGTACGCAACTCGTCCACCTGCCCGGCGCAGCCGGCGTTCACCGCGGCGATCAGCGCGGCGTGCCGGGTCACGCATTCGGTACGCGTTCGCCGGAGCACCTCGGCGAGGTTCTCACAACTACTGCGGAGGCGCCCGCCCTCGCCCACCACCACCGGGGTGCGCATCCTGGCGGGCTGCGGGTCACAGGAGAAGACCGACCGTAGGGCCACGACGGCCTGTTCCGCCGCCGCCAGCACCTCCCGCTGCCCCTCGGTGCTCCCCGCCACCCGCAGCGGCAACAGTGCGGTGCCCAAACGGTCGTCGGGCAACGGCGCCTTGGTGACCGGCACGCTCCCTCCGGTGTGCCACGCCGCCTGCACGGTACTGCGCCCGGGATCGACGAGCGCGGTGCTCAGCAAGGTCCGCCCACGGGCACCCGTCAGCCGCTCGCCGACGATCCTCAGAGCGGGTTCGGCCTGCACCGCGAGGTCCAGCCGCACGGGACCGGCAGGCCCGTCCACGGTGCAGCCGATACGAAAGCCCCGTCTGCCCTCGGCGTCGGCGGCGGCCCGCTCCGGCACGCAGGCCACCGGGTCCGGGAACACCTCGGCCAGGGTGGCGCCGGAACCCAGTCGGGCGAGCGCCCGGTAAGCCCGCAGCGCAGTGCTCTTCCCACTGCCGCTGGCGCCCGCGAAGAGCGTCACCGGACCGAGCGGGAAGGCGGCCCCGCGGTGCGAGGCGAAGGAGGACAGCCGCAGTTCGGTGACCGCGGGGCGGGTACGGATCACGTCCATGCCGGGGACGCTACTCAGCCCGGTACGCGCCGAACCGTTCCCTCCAGGGAGCCTTCCTACGAACGAGGGACCCGATGACGAGGGTTTACCCGTGCGGGATCGCCGCTGCCGCGATGCCCTCCACTTCGGTGCCCACTGGCGCGAGCAGGAAGACGTTGCGATCGACCCGGTGCATTCCGCTGCCCAATCCGAAGACCACCCCGCTACTGAAGTCCAAGATCCGTTTGGCCACTTCGGTGTCCGCACTGGTCAGGTCCAACAGCACCGGCACCTGGGC
Organism: Streptomyces sp. NPDC006879; assembly: GCF_042869595.1. Taxonomy (NCBI): domain Bacteria; kingdom Bacillati; phylum Actinomycetota; class Actinomycetes; order Kitasatosporales; family Streptomycetaceae; genus Streptomyces; species Streptomyces sp. NPDC006879. The sequence continues at coordinate 93,861 of NZ_JBIAGC010000003.1, read as the reverse complement.
GACCAGGTACTCGGCGACCTCGCGCGCGTCCGCGAAGACCTGCACGCGCAGCACCACGAAACGGCGCTGCTCCCGACCGGGACCCTGCGAGACGGCCCGATGGTCCACCCTGGACGGCCATTCGTTGCGACTACGTAGCGGAACGACCTGAGCCAGTCCCTCCCACTGCTCGTCGGTGACGTCGTACCTGCTCACCGGACCGCTCCGGCCCCACGCTTCATGTGCATCCCACTATCCTCGCGCGCTTCACCCTTTCGGCCCAACAACGACACGGACCGGTTCTGACACGACGTTACTGGGCGGCTCCGTCGACCGCGACAGCCGGGGCAGCTCCGGGGGTGCACCCCGGCCCCGCGCCAGGCCGGGCGGCTGCGATCATGACAGTGGACGACGGGGGCTGAGGGGCCCCGGTTCCCGCTCGGGCTGAGGGGCCCGCGCTGCTGTGGTGCGGGTGCGGGGTGCAGAGTTGACGCGCCCCGCACCCGCTCGGTTCAGCAGGTCCGGCCGACGTACCAGGCCCCGTCGACATCGCCCGCGGCACCGATCCACGTCGTGCCCGGACCCACACAGCGCAGCGTGTTGGGGCCCCAGTCATCGATCTCGATGACGATGTGCGAACCGTCACTGGTGCAGTGGTTGTAGTAGGCGTCGCTGGCGGTTTCGAAGAAGCCGCAGGGGTTGAGCGCGCTGGCCGGAGCGGCAGCGGTCGCCGAGACGGACAGCCCGAAGACCAGGGCCGTGACACTGAGCGCGCTGGTCAGGACGCGGCTCTTACGCATGGGAGAACTCCTCTGGATGGTTGGGAGGGGCGGGACACCCCGCACACGTAGAGTGTTGCCACCGCTACTCTCCGCATCCACCTGAACTCCCTCGTGTGAGTGAGGAACTTGGCCGGTTGTTCCCGACGTTGGCCGAATCTCCGTGGCCCCCTTCCTGGACGGCGAGCCAGTCGAGTACCGCGACCTCCATGGCGCGCACTCCGGTCGGGAGCGCGGTGCGCACGTCCGGTGCGAACTCCGGTGCGTGGTTGGCCGGCAGTGCCGCGAGCTTCTCCGCAGCCCCCGCACCCGGTGCCGCCGCCCAGGTCGCCGGCCCCACGGTGCCGAGCATCCAGTACACGAGCGGCACACCGCTCTCGCCGTGCAGTTCCACTCCGGCGTCCCCGTAGTACGCGAAGTCCTCGGTGGCCAAGGACGGTGGCCACATAGCGATCCTTTCGGCACCCAACGCGGCAGCGTGAGCGGCCCGCACCGACGCGGTGGCCGCCGCGTCGGGATGGGTGGCCGGGGACGAGGAGACTTGGTGGACCTCTGGTTCCCGCGGGCAGGCAGCAGTCAGGCATTCGGCCCGGACGATCCGTTCGACGGCCGCGGCGACCCGCAACAGTGTGGGTTCACCCACTGCCCGTACGGTGATGCCGAGTCGCGCCTCCTCGGGGATGACGCTGGCCCGCGTCCCGGCGTGAATGGAGCCGACGGTGACGGCTACGAGCTCGGCAGGGGCGCACTCGCGGGAGACGATCGTCTGGAGCCTGCCGACCAGCGCCGCAGCGGTCACCACCGGGTCAACGGCCAGCTGCGGGGACCCGGCATGTCCGCCGCGCCCGTGCACCAGGACGTCGAAGGTCACGCTCCCGGCGGTCATCGGCCCGTACCCGTGAGCCAGCATCCCACCGAGCAGGGGCGCCGCGTGCTGGGCCAGGACCACGTCGGGGCGGCCGAAGCGCTGGTACAGCCCTGCGCGGAGCAGCGCCCGCGCGCCCGCCAGGGTTTCCTCGGCCGGCTGTCCGACCACGAGGAGCCGCCCCCGCCACGCGTCGCGGTTGCGGGCCAGGACGGTGGCGGCGCCGGCCGCCGCCGCGATGTGGAGGTCGTGACCGCAGGCGTGTGCGACGGGCCCCTCGGCGCTGTAGGGAAGTCCGGTGCGCTCATGGACCGGCAGCGCGTCCAGTTCGGTGCGGACCATCACGGTTGGCCCCTCGCCATTGCACAGTTCACCTATGACACCGTGGCCGCCCACGTCACGTGTGACGGTATAGCCCTCCGCCTCCAACCAGTGCGCCAGTGCACCAGCAGTCCGCCGCTCCTCGCCGGAGAGCTCCGGGTTGCGGTGCAGATCCAGATAGAGGGCCGTCAGTGGCCTGAGGATGCCGCTGAGGTGGTTCGCCATCGGTCCTACTTCCAGAGGCCCTCCGGTGTACGCCGGAGGGGTTCGAGTTCTTTGGCCACGGCCAGGAGTCGGGCACGACCTGCGGCCACCGGAGTGCCGCGGCGAGCCCACCGGGCACCCGTGGGCGAGGTCCAGCCGCTCCGCCTCACCTCGCTGACACCAGGTGTCAGCGAGGTGACAGCGGTACACGGTGCGATCTGTCGGCGGCGCGGGCTCTGATGGACCCGCGCGCCGGTGCGACCGGTGCCCGAGGCAAACCACCCGGGATCCGCCCGGATGGTCGTGCCCAACCCGAAGGAGACCCCCATGGCCGAGAAATCGCCGCTCCTCTCACTCGCCGACGAGATCCTGGAGCTGGAGTCCGAGACCTTCGAGATCTCGGACTACTCCGACGCCAGCGAGGTGGTCCTCGCCGGTTCGACCAGTTGCAGCTCCACCTCCACCTGCTCCTCCACCACCAGCACCACCTCCTGCAGCGCCTGACACCAGGCCGCTGCCCGGTGTACCCGTCCCCCTCCGGGGCCGGGTACACCACGGCAGGGCCGTGGCCGGAGGTCCCTCAGGGGAAGGGATGCGGAACGCCACGGATCTCCGACTCGCTCAGATCGGTGGCGCGCAGGCCCGCCCGCCGGGGGGCGGTACGCAGCCTCGGCATCAACGGGGCTCTCTGACGCGGCCAACCGAAGTCGATGGGCAACAGCCCGGGTACCACCGCGCAGACCGTGCTGAGGCCCATCCGCCGCTGTTCGGGGGTGGTCTGGTCGACACAGATCACGTCGAGTCCGGCCCGGGCCAACTCCTCCACGCACAGGCGCAGATCGTCCCTGAGGTCCCCGGTCGCCGGTCGGCCGGTCGCCTCCCAGTCCCGGTAGAGGTCGTCAAAGGACCGGCTCGGGGCGCCGTTGAGATAGTAGGGACGCACGTGCCGGGCCATTTCGGGGAGTCCGAAGAGCTGGGCGTGATCCTTCAGGTGCCGGACCCTGTCGTAGTCGGCGGCCATCGCCTTGAGTTCCGCGCTGCGTTCGGCGACCTGCCCGGGCAGGTGCGGAATGTAGGTGAGGACTTCCGAGAGGGCCGCCTCGACCGCCACGGTCGGGTCCAGACTCGCGCCGGCGCCGAAGGAGAAGGTACCGGGCCCGCCGTCACGCCGGACGGCCAGGGCGCTGACCACGGGGACCGCGAGGTCGATCCGGTTGTCGTAGGCGTGCACGTCGTAGCCCTGGAGCGCGGCGCGGTCCGCCATGGTGCGCACCGCGGCGCCGGGGACCGAGTCGAGGTCGATGGGCGTCAGCGGGAGCCCGCCGTACCAGGCGAGCAGGAAGGCGTCCCGCTCGATCAGCTCCAGGAGCGCGCCGAGCATCGCTTCCTCCGGGCAGCTGCCGATCGCGCAGCCGTTGGAGCACTCGAAGACGAAGTTGTCGGCGGCGAGGCCCGCGCTGTAGTGCACCAGGCGAGCGGGCACGAGCAAGGGCCGGTCATCGCGCAGCGAGTGTCCGAACACCCAAGGGATGGGCCGGTCGGGGTCGAAGGGCGAGAGCATCGGGTCCTCGCGGTATGTCTTCGGCGTGTAGAAGCCGCAGCGCGCCGGGTCAAGCGCCCGTTCGCCCAACTCCCGGTAGGTGGCGATCAACGGCATGGTGCCGGTACGGCGGTGGGTACCCGCGTAGCGCTCCAGGCCTTCGAGGTGGGCGAGGTCGCGGCTGGCGCGGAAGCTGTTCGCCTGGCCGCTCCAGGTCACATCGGTCAGCCCCGCGTAGCCGCGCATGAATACGCTGCCCGCCACGGGGGCGGTGGTGGGCGAGGTGACGTTGGTCCAGGTACCCGCTCCGAGCACGCCGCTGACCGGGTTGGCGAGCGCCTCGTAGGGGATGGGGTAGGAGGATGCGGGGCGCAGCCGTGATGCGCCGGGGTGGGGTTTGGGCCGGGAGACCGGCACTAGGCGGGCCTGGTCGGCGGTGTCAACGGACCGGGGGCCGCAGTGCGGGCACAGCGGGTCCGCCAGCACCGGATGGGTGCGGACGGTCAGGCTGGCCAAGTCGATTCGGCTGACCTGGGGTAGGGCCCGGTCGGCGGCCTCGGCTGCGGTGGGCGGCTGAACGCGTTCGGGTGACCAGGGACCAAGTACCGCTCGGTGCAGGGCCGCCACGGCGTCGATGAGGAACCCGGGCAGGTCCGGCCATGTCCGGTCGGCGGGGGTGGGTGGGCGAAGACCGGTCTCCAGCGCGTCGCGTTCGGAGCGGCTGCGCAGCCGCTGCCAACGCATCGCCAGGCAAAGGCCGCAGGCCCGTGCTTCGTCCTCACCGCCCCAGGGCCCGACGAGTACGGCTCGGGCGGTGAGGTGCACGGTCGCGGTGGGGCGCACGTCGGCGAACGGATCGTCGGTGAGCGGCCCGAGCGCGTCGCGGGCGCCCAGAGTGACCACCGCGGGCGCCCCGTCGGCGGAGGCGCATCGCTGCTTGAGGCCGTGGGCCAGAGTGCGGCGGGCCGACTCCAGGGCTGTGGTCGCTGGTTCCTGGAGTTCTGGGAAAAGTACTTGATGGGTCGTCATGTGCGGTTGCTCCAGCGGAAGGCTTTCAGGGCCAGGGCGCCGAAGACCGCGGCGAATCCGAGTAGGACGACACAGTCCACCGCGATGTCGCCGAGGGAACCGGTGCCGGCGAGCGTCCCGGTGACGGCGTCGTTGAGGTAGCGCAGCGGAAGCGCGAGCGAGACCGTACGCAGCCAGGTGGGCATCAGGTCGAGCGGCAGGAAGGAGCCGGACAGGAAGGCCATGGGAACCATCAGGCAGTTCGCGATGGCGGCGACGGCCTCGGGGGTGTTGGCGTAGGTGCCCACGATAACGCCGATGGCGAGGAACGCGGTGATGCCGAGGAGCAGTACGGGCACGGCGAGCGGCCAGCGGCCGTCGAGGCTCAGGCCGAACCCGGGGAGCATGGCCACGGCGATGAACACGACGGCCTGGGCGAGGCCGACCACGAGCGCCAGCCCGTATCGGGAGGCGAGCACGGTGGTCAGGGGGGTGGGGGTGAGGCGGATGAGCCGCAGCAGGTCGTCACGGCGCCACTGCATGAGGGTGAAGGCGATGCCGAAGACTGCGGCGTTGGCGACGCCCCAGGACATCACTCCGGGTGCGATGTACGAGATGTAGGGGCGGCCGGTTTCGGCGACCTCCTGCCCACTGAAGATCAGGCCGAAGACGACGAGGAAGAGAAGGGGAAAGGCGAACGTGAAGAAGAGGGTGGCCTTGTCACGTACTTGGGCACGGTAGCCGGCGGCGGTCAGGGCGGTGTAGGCGGAGCTCATGCCGGGTCCTTTGCGGGGAAGTACGGGGGGTGCTCGGTGTGACTGTCGGAGTTGGCCAGATCCAAGGCGGCTGCGCCGGTGAGGCGAAGGTAGACGTCCTCCAGGGTGGCGGTGCGGCTCTGTAGTCCGTCGAGCCCGATGAGTGCGTCGACGGCTTGGAGGACCTTGCCGGAGACGGTGGTCTCCAGGACGAGGGAGCCGCCTTCTTCTTCGGCCCGGTCCACGCCGGGGATGGCGGCGGCCTCGTCGGGGTTCAAACGGCCCGCGGGCAACAGCAGTCGGGTGGGGGCGCCGGCGGCGGCGATCAGTTGGTGGGGGGAGTCGAGTGCGGCGATGCGACCGGCGACGAGGATGGCGACGCGGTCACAGAGGGCCTCGGCCTCGTCGAGGTGGTGGGTGGTGTAGACGATGGTGCGACCGGCCTTCTTGAGTTGGCGCAGGAGTTGCCACAGGTCACGTCGGGCTTGGGGGTCGAGGGCGGCGGTCGGTTCGTCGAGGAAGATCAGTTCGGGGTCGTGGACGAGGGCGGAGGCGATGGCGAGGCGCTGCCGTTGGCCGCCGGAGAGGTTCTCCACGAGTACGTCTCGTTGTTCGGTGAGACCGACGGTCCGCAGCGTGCGGTCCGCGGCGATGCGGTCAGCCCGGTAGAGGGCGGCGACGGTGGCCAGGTGTTCGTGCGCCGTCTGGCGCACGAAGAAGGCCGAGGACTGGGTCTGTACGCCGATGCGCGGCAGGAGCGCAATGTCACGCGGCCATGTGCTGTTTCCCAGTACGCGGACGGTGCCCGAGTCCGCCTGCCGCAGGCCTTCCATGATCTCGATCAGGGTGCTCTTCCCGGCACCGTTGGGCCCGAGCAGCCCGAAGAACTCACCGCGCCGAACCTCAAGGGAAACGCTGGCCACAGCTTCCCGGTCTCCGTAGCGTTTGCACACCTCGGTCGCCTCGATGGCGATCTCGTTGCGGTCCGTAGTCATGGGTGTCGCGCCCTTCTCTCGGTGGTCGTGCGGATAGCGCAAGGGGAGGATCAAGAAGTGGTCGCCGCGTACCAGAGGACGGCCGACAACCCCAGGGCGAGCAGGAGGAGCACGCACGCCGCGACCAGTGCGTAGAGCGTGTAGAGCACCCGAGCTCGGGGTGGGTAGGCGCCTGCGGCGGCGCGATCTCCCAGGCGCAGGCGCAGGTACGTGAGGCTTGCGGGAGCCAGCCGTGTGACGCGTAGTGCGTGGGAGAGCATCGTGTAGCCGTCGAGCGGTGGCAGCGGCACCAGGTTCACCAGGGCTTGGGCACTGCCGAGTAGGAGCAACCCGCTCAGCACCCGGTGCGTGGCGTCGTCGGAGGGCAGGGCAGCCCACCAGAGGAAGAACGGCAGGAGGAAGACGAGGTTGGCGAAGGCGCCGGCCGCGGCCACCGCGAGTTGGTCTCGACGGCGTTTGAGGTAGCGGTAGTTCTCGACCGTGCAATACATGATCGCTACTGGCAGGCGCCACCGCAGACCGATCTCACCCACCCGCCCGCCGAAATGTCGTGCGGCCACCCCGTGCGCTAGTTCGTGCAGGGCGGTGCTCAGCCACAACAAGGTTGCGACGGCGAGCATCGGCACCGGATTTCGAACCAACCACCATCCATCCCGCACCAGTTGTGCCACCTGCGTGGCGAGCCAACCCTCCATGGCGAGACAGGAGGCGAGCAACAGGAGAAGAGGGGCGGGGTGGAGTAGCGCGCGCAGGGCCCGGTGGAGCCGCGCGGTGGTGGCGTCCGCGTCGGCCACCAGGCGCATGGTGCCGCGCAGCACGGTGTTGGTACGGCGGGTGGTTGGCGTTGCGGGAACCTCGGGCGGGGGGCCGCCGGCCAACAACCGGCGGGTCCCGAGCAGGCCGAGCAGTTGTTTCCAATGGACGGGCCCGAGCCGTCGACCGAAGGCCCGTCCGTACTCGGTGCCGATCTCCGCGAGGCTGCGGGCACCGTCGAGCCGGGAGACCAGGAAGAACTCCTTGGGTCCCAGCTCGAAGGAGGCCCCGGAGATAGGGTCCTTGACCAGATGGACGAGGGTCGGTCCGTTCAGCAGCGGGGCGGAGAGGAGGATGTCGGGGCGCAGTGCTGGCCGGTGGGAGAGCAGGTCTTCGGGAGTGGGCCCGATGGCGGTCATGGTCGTCCCGCCGGCGCCTCGGCGGGTTCGCGCAGGACCCGGGCGAGCAGGTGGGAAAGGTAGGCCTCGTCGCGGATGGTCACGTGGAGGCGGTTGTTGGTCATATGCATGTAGGGCGAGAGAAGCAGCGGAAGCGCTACCGCGGGGTCGGTGACAGCTTCCTCCCGGGTGCCGTCCCATGACCGGAAGACGAGTTCCCCCGCCTCGGCGAGGTCCTCGGCACGGCCGCGCAGCTCCAGGCAGTGTTCGCCCCACCCGGCGAGGAAAGCGGGGAGCTTCTCCGTCTCGCCCTGGGAGAGGCTCTCCCTGACGGCCGAGAAGCGACGGGCCAGACCGGGTGCCGTCTGGGCATACGTCCGGTCGTACTCCTCGGAGCCGATGAATCCGGTGCCCGGAAATGCCTTGTGCCAGAACTCGTAGTAACTGTCGAGGTATTGGGCGAGCTCGGTGCGGTCCCGGAGGAAGGCTCCGGCCATGACCATCATCAACTGGGCCGAGGTGCCGAGCAGGACGGTGCGCAGGTGCAGGTTCATGCTGCTGAGGGCATCCATGACGAGTTCGCTGGAGCGGGCGAAGTGCCATTCGGCGAGCTCAATGCCTGCCGGACCGCCGTACTTGCCGTACTCGGGCTCGTAGGGCTCCCAGGAGAAGGAGTTGTTGGGCCGCAGGTTCATCCGTCCGTCAGGGCCGGTGAAGGCCGTGCGATCGCCTTTGGGGAACTCGATGTCGAAGAGGGTGTTGTAGAAGTCGTTGAGGAATCCGGAGTCGACTTGATAAAGAGCCGGTCTCGCTTTGAGGAAGGCCGTGACGGCCTCCTCAACTCGGCGTCTGACTTCGAGTGCGGCGGCCTGGCTGCTCGGACGGAGCCGCAGGCGTACGTGGGGGCCTTCCAGCCAGTAGTTGATGAAGAAGTGACCACAGATCAGCCCCTCTGCGGTGAGCTTCGAGATCAGTGGGCGCACAGCGGTGACCAGCAGGGGCTGAGGGTTGGCGGCATAGAAGACGTGTATGGCCTGCCATGCACCGCGCTCGGGTGTGGCGGTCAGCTCGGACACGTGGCCCCGCCTTTCGTCTCGGGGGGCGTGGTGCCCGCGGGTGTGTGGTGGGTGAAGGTCTCGACGGCGAGTTCGGCCACGTGCGCGCCACGATCAGACCGCACGTACAGCCCGCCCGCGTCGGGTAGCAGTTCGCGCAGGGTGACCCGGTGGCCCGGATCGCGCAGCATGGTCTCGAAGGTGGCCAGGGAGAGTCTGCTGCGGAAGTCGACGAACTGAGGCTTGGCTCCCACCGCTGACGCTCCGGCGAACACGGTGGCGAACACCTGCTCGGGCAGGTCATGCTGTCGGCGCCAGCGTCGCCAAGCCAGCAGGCGCCGGGCGTCCTGCTCGGGCCCGCCGGGCTCGGCGGGCAGGAAGGAGGTCAGTACGGCTGCGGTGGTGGACCAGCTGCGTCGCGCAAGAACAACATCACCGTGCACCACACGTGGGCGATGGGTGACACCGTCCCTGGCCGGGCCTTCGGGCACACCGGCCCAGACGTCGATCGGCGACATCGAGGTGGCCGAGAGCAGCAACAACGTGCGCGGGATGGCAGCCAGCGCGAGCGGTACCAGATAGCCCAGGTAGACGGGGATCACCTCGCGCCCCAACCGGTGTGAGCGCAACATGACCCGCCCCGAGGCCGCATCGTGCTCGGCATACAGGTCGGACAGTGCGATCTGCTGGTCCGGTGGCACGGTGGCACTCTCGCCGGGACAGATGATCTGATGGTCCATCAACCGGCCGTGCAGATTGAGGTTGCTGGTCACAGGACCGCCCGTCACTTCTGCCAGGACGGCCCCCTCGGGAGTGACCGCCGCAGCGGTGGCCCGTAGTTCCTCGGCGAGCGGCACCGGCTGGTCGTCGTAGACGTGGCTGAATCGGCTGAACGGGAAGGACAGGCCGCCGTACGAGCGGTTGAGTACGGTCCGGCTGAGGCCGGTGGCCGGGTCTGTGGCCAGCTGAAGGTGATGGCATCGCGGTGTGAAACCGGCTGGAACCAAAGCGAGTTCGCGTGCAACTGCCGACAGGTCGGCTTCCTCAAGCCGGAGTTCCGCGCTCGGGTCGACGAGGGCGCTGTGGTGCTCCGTGAACGCGGCGCGCATCCGGTCCACGAACGCGCGTCGGGCTGTGTCCAGCGCACGCAGGCCCGGCAGACCGAGCCAGTTCACCTCCGGGACGTACTCCCCCTGCTCGTCAAAGGGACTGCGCCGGGCAGTGAAGGACAGGTACTGGTCGAAGAAGTCCTCATGGAAGTCGTGGACCAGACCGAGCAGGTCGGTGCAGCGCCCGCCGCTCCCGTAGCGGGCGGTGAAGAAGCCTTCGAAGGTGATGCGTTGGGCCAGGGTCAGATCAAAGGCGGGAAGGACGCTTTCGACTGCCCGCAGCGCCGCTCCCGCTGCCGGCAGCGGCGGGCAGGGCAGGTCCCTGCCGGCGCTGGTGTCCTCGTAGACCAGCGTCTGGGGCAGCAAGGCGGCCTCAGCGACTTCACCCGGCCGCTGACCCCCCGCTGCCGCCACCGTACCTTCAGGCGCCGTACCTTCGAAGACCTCTTCGGGGACCAACAGTTCCTGCTGCGCCCGGCCGAGGCCGCGGCGCAACTCAGAGAGCAGCATGCGCCGTTCAGAGCGCTCTGCCATGGGGTAGCGGGCCAGGGCATCAGCGGCCGGACCGAGGAGTAGGCAGAGCCGGTCGGCCCAGGGACGCCGCAGTTCGAGGAGCGAACGCCGGAAGGCCCGTAGGGGATCACCGCTGTGGACGGTGGTGTCCAGGCAGGGCACGCGCACCATGCCGAGTTGGAGCAGGGCTGCGATGTAGGCCTCACAGTCCGCGGTGTCGGCCTGGTGTGCCTCGGCGAGCCAGGTGGCGAGCTCGTGGTGGCGCAGCTCGGGTCGGTCGTCGAAGAGTGCGAGGAGTCGGTCCAGGGTTCCGCTGCGGCGCAGGTAGAACAGCTTGTCCTTGACCGCGTCGAAGGTGACGGCGGCCGTGTCGTCCCCGGCGGTGACCCAGCGTCGTACGTACCGGATCCGTTCGTCCGCGTGCCCCCATCCTGAGGCCAGACGCAGGGGGAGGTCGCGGCGGCGTCCGGGGTCGGCGAGGATCAGCTCGGCGAAGCGGGCGAGGACCACCACGTTGAGCCGTACATGGCTGCTCCACTCCCGCTCGACGGGGACCTCGGTCGGTGCGCCGGTGGTGAACTGACCGGTGGCGACCGCGGTGAACGTGCTGAACGGGCTGGTTTTGCAGGCGGTGCGGTACAGGTAGGACAACACCGCGCGTTCAACCTTGCGGGCCCGGCCGGTCGGCGCGCCGGAGGTTCTCAGGTAGGAGTCCAGCTGAGCGTCCAGGGCCGGGGAGGCCAGGAGGAGTCCGTGCCGCAACCGTTCATCGGCCAGCACGGCCCGCAGCGCCTGACGGTTGCGGTCCAACTCGGCGGCCAGCAAAGGGGCGCCCTCGGCACCGAGCTTGGCCAGATCGTCGCGGTGGCGGAGCCATCCGGCCACCTGGTCGGCTGCCGCCGCAGTCACCTGGGCGACGGCTTGCACCGCTGTCTCGGGATCGGAAGGCAGGCGGTTGTTGTGGATCTGCCGGCGCAGCCGCAACAGCTCACGACGTTGTGCGGCGCCGGGGGACCCGGGGTCGGGGTCGGTGGCGCCCACGGCTTCGTGGAGGAGGTCGCTCAGGGTCCGGGCCGAATCCCGCAGCGCCTCTTCGACGATGAGGACCTCATCGGCCCAGCGACAGGCGTCCTCACACCGAAGGCTCGCGACGGTGTCCATGGGGAGCCCCGCCACCCTCAGCATGAAGCGCCGCCCGATGTGCCAACCGTCGCCGGGGGGTGTGCCGTCCTGGGTGCTCATACGGGCTGTGTCCCCTTCTCCTTGATGGTGGTGCTCGCCGTGTCCACGGGGGCGGCTATCTCGTGTCGGAAGTCGGCGGGGCGCGGGCGTTCGTTGCCGAGGAGCATCACCAGTAGGGGGGCCTCGTCGGTTCCGGTCAGGCCGAGTTCCTCGACGTAGGAGATGTTGTCGAAGCCGAGGGCGACCCCCGCACCGATCTCCAGTGCGCTCGCCGCGGTGTAGAAGGTCTGCGCGATGGCGCCCACGGTGCCGTTGACCAGGCGGTAGCCGCGGTCGCCCAGTGCGTGGAGCACGGCGGTGGTGCGGACGGTGGGGACGAGCACCGCGCCGGTCTGCTCCAGGTTGTAGTTGGCCAGGAAGTAGTTGCGCTGGAGGAAACTACCCGGCGGCCCGGACCGGAGCGGACGCAGCGTGTGGGTGTCGGCGTGGTAGGCGTAGGCCCCGGGGGTGAGGCCTTCGACATGGTTGACGAAGGCGTACAGGTTGGTCAGGCGCGGGCCCCCGGGCCGTTCGGCCTCGCTGTCCAAGGTCGCGGCGGCGCAGGCGGCCAAGGTGGTGGCGAGTTGGCCGGCGGTGAGGGGGCGGTCGGCGGCAAAGCGGCCGAAGCTGCTGCGCCGGGCGCGTAGCACGGCTCGTGCGCCGGTTCCTCGTGGGAGTTCGGGGGCGGGTAGCGCGAGCGGTTGGCCGTCGCCGTGCGGTGGGCGGGCGCCGGCCTGGTCGAGGGTGCCCGTGGCGGGCCGCTCGGTGGCGTGTGCGGAGGTTGCGTCTTGGATGCGGAGCAGGGTTTCGAAGGAGAGGACCTTGCGGGACCGCTCGGCGTCCCGGTGCCGTACGGCCGGGCCGCTGGAGGGCGCCGCAGGGCTGCTGGTGGCCGAGGTGCCCGCCCAGTCCAGCGGAACCACGGCGAAGACGCCTTCTTGGGCCGCTTCGATCCCGAGGAGCCTCCCGAGCCGTTCCTCGTCGAACCAGAGCACGGGCTTGGTCCTGAGGCCTTGGGCACCCGCCCAGATGCGCCAGGTGGCGAGCAGAGCGCCCAGGTCCATGCTCACCGCGTGGAAGGAGAAGCTGTTGTACTTGAAGGCGTTCTGCCAGTACTTGATGCTCAGGATCAGGAACTGGTCGGTGTGGGTGCCGCTTCCGTCCTTCACTGCGGCGCCAAGGGCGGCGTGGATGTCACCGGTGACATTGCCAGCCATCAGTCTGCGTAGGGCGTGATGGTGCGGGGTGTAGTGGTACACACCGGGCGTGAGCGGGCCACTGGGACCCGCCGCCCAGTAGATGCTCACCGGGTACAGGCCGCCTCCCGAGGCCGTGCCCCGGGACCAGTTGGCGTGTGGGTAGTGCGGCAGGGCCGCCAGATCGGTGTTCGCCTGCACGGCAAGACGCCGTCCGGTGAAGCCGTAGGAGTCCAACAGCATCCCGGACAGCAGCGGCAGGGTGAACGTCGCCTGCTCGGCGGCCTGCGGGTCCTGCCGTTCGCTGAGGCGCAGAAGGCCCCGAGTGAGGTCGCCGGCCGCCCCGACCGGACACTCCGGCAGCGGGACCGTCTCGGCACCGGGGTAGAACTTGGCCTTGCGCGGCCGGTCCGCCCAGTCGGGCTCGAAATCGACGGGCTCCATCGGAACCCGACCTCGGTGCAAGATCGCGTCGGCGTACTCATGGGCGTATCCCATGGTTCCTCCAGGTCAAGGAAAGGGATGCGGGGCGGGGTTGAGGTCTTCGGATTGCAGGTCCTGGGGGCGCAGGCCGGCCAGGCGTAGTGCCGAACGCATCCTCGGCATTTCCAGGGCCCGTTGCCGGGACCAACCGAAGTCGATCGGCAGGAGTCCCGGAACCAGTACGTGGACGGTGTGGAGGCCGAGCGCGCGCTGTTCGGGCAGGGTCTGGTCGACGACCACCACGTCGAAGCCCTCGGCCGTGACGGCCCCGACGCAGCGCTCCAGGTCCGCCAACAGGTCCCCCGAACTGCCCGCCCCTGCCCCGTCCAGCCAACTCAGTTCGGCCAGCCGGCGTTTCGCGGTGGGTTGCGGGGCCCTCAGGAGGAAGTCGGCGTGGCGACCCATTTCCGGGATCCCATAGACCAGCGGGTGGTCATGCAGGGCGGTGACCTGCTCGAAGTCCAGGGACATGGAGCGCAGCCGCGTCTCGTCGCGCAGAGTACGGTCGGTCAGGTTGACGGCGTCCGTGGCGATCTCGCACAGCGCCGAGTCCAGGGCGGACTCGGGATCGAGGCCAGCTCCCGCTCCGAAGCACATGCGCCCCGGGCCGCCGTCGAACCGCTCGGCGACCGCGGTCACCACGGGGATCGGGAAGGTGATCCTGGTGTCGAAGAACCGGGCGCGGTAGCCGTACATCGCCAACCGGTCCACCATGGCCCGGGTGGCGGGACGCGTGCTGCTGGCCGGGGCGATCTCGCACAGCGCCTGGCGCCCGTACCAGGCGAGCAGGAAGGCGTCTCGTTCGATCACCTCCATCAACGCGAAGTAGACGGCCTCCGTCAGACTGCCGCCGGAGGCGCAGCCGTTGGAGCTCTCCTGGACGAACCGGTTCTCCAGGCCCGGCGCGTGGTAGTAGGTCAGTACCTCCGGGACGAGCCGCGGAGCCCGGTCTCGCAGCGACCACCCCCACACCCAGGGAATGACGCGATCCGTCGCGAAGGGCCTGACCCTCGGGTTCGCCCGGTAGAAGGCGCAGCTGTAGAGACCCACCAGCCTTGGGTCCACGGCGAGTTCGGCATCCAGGTCGTCCAACGCGCCGGTGACCGAGGTGGTACGAGAACGGGAGCGCATCCCGGCGTAGCGCTCCAGGCCTTCCAGTACGCCGACCCGGGCACTGCGGTCGAAGGAACCCGTGTGCCCGCCCCAGAAGGTCTCCCGCAGGTACTCCCCCGACCGCATCGAGAAGCAGCCGATGGTCGCGGAGGTCGAGGTGGAGGACACGTCCTGGACCAAGGAGGGGCCCAGCGCCCCGCAGAAGGGGTTGGCGAAGGCCGCGATCTCGATCGGGTACTCCTCAACCGGCCGGCTACGAAAGGCGCCGGGGCGGTACTTGGGCGCGTGCGGCAACCTCAAAGCCGCCCCCTGCGCGGTGTCCTCGGTGGGTGAGCCACATCCCGGGCACTCCGGGTCGGGCACCAGCGGATAGCGCCGCACGGTTCCCTCGCGCAGGTTCAGCAGCCACAGGTCGGGAAAGGGGCCGGGGTCCTGCTCCGCCGCAGCCCCGCTCACCGCAGCGGCCAGGGCGGCCACCGCGTCCGCACCGAAGGCGGTGGCGTAGGGCCAGTCGCCGCAGGGCCTGGTGTCCCCACCGAGTTCCAATGCGTCGCGCAGCGCGACGGACCGCACGGCCTGCCAGCGCCGGGCCACGCACCAGGGGCAACCTGCTGCGGGAGAAGCCACCGGACCGAGGGCCGCGTGGTCCCCGTAAAGGTGCACCGGAAGGGCCCCGCCGGCGGGTGCGCCGCCGGGTGCGAAAGCGTCGGAGAGGCCCAGCGCGCGCACCGTCACCCGGGGCCCGTCCAGAGCGTGCAGCGCGCGCCCCAGCAGCGCCGTGAAACGCGCGGCGGGGACGGCCCCCAACGCGGCGTCCAGGCCACTGGCCTCGACCAGAGCCTCGCTAGCCGGCATGCCGGGCCTCCGGAGTCGAGGTGAGCAGCACCCGTACGGCGTGCAGTCCGACGGAGGCCAGATCGGCTGAACCGGTCGGCACGAAGAAGGCGTCCCGTCCGGCGGCGCGCAGCCGATCCAACACCTGCGACCAGTCAACCGACGAGACGGTCTGTTGGAGGCCGGGCGCGGTGCCCGCCACGGCCAGAGCGCGTGCGTCGAGGTCGCGCAGCAGGGGGTCACCGGTGTCCGCCCCGTACTCGGTCGCGGGCGCCGCCTCGTCGCCTTCGTACTGCAGTGTGCCCAGGAGGTCCCGCATCGCAGTGACGGCCGCGGCGCGACGGTCAAGGTCGCTGCCGACGGCCCAGCGGTCCTCGCTTCGGGCGAGCAGCACGTGGACGCCGGTGCGCTCGGCCTCGCCGAGGTCGAGCAGTTCCAGCGTTCGGCCAAGGCGCTCAGCGCAGCGGAACAGGAAGGTGAGTTCACCGTCGCCTTCCGCGCCGTCGAGCTGTTCTGCCCCGTCGGGTCGCGGAAGCTCGACGGCGCCGGCACTCCCGCGCACCGTCCGCAACAGTGCGTCGTGGGCGAGGGCCGACAGCAGCCCGCGGGCGGCGGCGTCGACGCGGGACGAACCGACTCCCGTGCCGGCGCTGCTGCGTTCGAAGAGCCCGTCCGCATTGTGCGGACCGAAGGGGCGTACCGCCCCCGCCGGTACCAACGCGCACTCCTTGGTGACCAGCGAGACCGCGCGCAGTCGGGGGCCCAGAGCACTGGAGTCCGCCGCGCCGGAGGCGGTGCTTAGGCGCGCGGCCGGCACCATGTCGAGCCCGCAGCCCCTGGCCCCCTCCCCTGACCATACGGTGGTGGCCGGCACCACGTGTTCGGCGTACACGGCAGCCGCGGCGTCGAGGGCGCGCATCCGGGCTGCTGCGACGTGGTGGATGTCGAATGCGGCGACGGAGCGCGAGCGGCCGTGACCGAGCGGGAGTTCGACGACGCTGAGTTTGAGGGGGAGCTGGGTGAGCGGGTCGTCGGCGTACCGGGTGAACACGCCGGCCCGGGGACGCACCAGCACCGAGCGCCGATCCAGTTCGGCGACGAGTTCGTCGGCCTCACGCGCGGTCGCCAGGGTGGGGAGCGCGACCGCGCCGGTGTTGCCCGCGGCGTGGAGGTCCACGGGGGCGAGGGCCTCGTCGTGCCCGCCGCCCTCATCCCGGCAGTAGGGGCAGCGCGGGTGTGTGAACAGCGGTTCGGCGGTGACGTCCAGCGACTGGAGGTCCTGGAGGAGTACCGCGCCCTCGGTTTCGGCGGGCAGCGCTCCGGAGGCGAGGCGGAAGACCTCGTATCCGAGCGTGTTGCCGATCATGGCCGCCTGTGGTCGTCCGGGGACGGCCGGGCCGGCTTCGGCAAGCGGGACGACCAGGGAACTCCACAGGTCGGCGGCGGCACCGGGAACAGACCGGGGGCCGAGCCGCAGTGCGGCGCAGACCCAACAACCTCGTGTGCCGGACCTCATGGCGGGGCCGACGACCTGATCGGCCCCGAAGGTCCAGGCGGGGAGCAGGGTGCGCCCGTCGGGGACACCGGCCCGCAGCAACGGCAGCAGTCGGGCCGGGGCATCGGCGCCCGTCACCACGACCATCTCGTAGCCGTCGAGGTCCGCCCAGGAGTAGGGGTGCGAGGACGGGGCCAGATGACGGAGTTCCACGGGGCAGCCCTCGGCCGCCGCCTCGGCCGCTTCGGACGCCACGGCCGCGAGGTTCGGCCAAGAGTCGGTCTGGGCGGTGGAGTCCGCGTCGGCGCTGACGGCAATGGTGGCGCAGCCGTTGCGTATAAGGCTGATGGCACACCAGCGGGCCACCGGATCTTCACCGAGAACGGCCACCCGGGTTGTGCGAAAGGCGTGGAAGCGTGCGGTGGGCCGGTCCGCGTAGTGGTCGGCGTAGGCGATCTGAGGGGCGTAGCGTTGGGCCACCTCGGCGGGCAGAGCGGGTTCGGGCTCAGCGGTCCCGGGGGTGGGTACGGGCCGGGCGAAGTCCCTTTCGTACAGGGTCTTGACGAGTTCGCCAACCATGGTGCGCTGGGGGTCGCCGAGCCCCTCGCAGAGTTCGGCCACGGTGTGGTCACCGTTGAGGTGCGGGACGATCAGTGTGGCGAACCGGTAGGCGGCTTTGGCGGTGAGGCGGAACCCGCCGTCGGCGTTGTGGAAGAGCACGCCGTCCGGCGTCTCGGTGTAGAGCACGTCCCGACGGATGCGGGGCCTGGTAGAGGCGACGGCGGCGTAGCTGGCTGCGGCCATGGGGGTACCCCTGAGTGCTTCGTGGGCGGGTGGGAACGGGCTGGTGTCGCAAGGGTGGTCGGTGTGCGGGGCGCGAGGTCAGTGAGCCGGCCGGGGTGTGGCGAGGGAGGTCAACAAGGCGACGCGGGTGCCGGTTCGACGCACGGACTGCACCAACGCGCGTAGACCTTGAGGAAGTTGTGGATGCGGTACGGGCCTGGGGGGCCGTCCTCCAGGAGCCCGCATTCCACGAGGCGCTCCAAGGTCGCCTCGTCGACGAGAGCGTCCGCGTGCACCTCCTCGCCCGCGGTGGAGCGGCCCACGTGAACGTAGGCCTCGCGCAGCTCGGGGTCGAGCGCGGCCAGTGCCCGACCGAAGACTTCGGGCACCGACAACAGCGGGTCTTCGGGCAGGACGAGCCGGGCCGGCGGCTCCACACCGAGCCAGGTGACGCAGTCGGCGAGGGAGAGTGCGGGACGGGTCAGCAGGCGCCCTGCGGCGATCCGCAGGGCGAGCGGGAAGTACCCACAGCTGCTGGCGAGTTGCCGCGCGGCTTCCGGCTCGGCCTCGATCCGCTCCGCGCCCACGAGTTGACCGAGCAGGGCGTGGGCCTCAGCCGCGGGAAGGACGCCGAGGCGGTGGACGGCCCCGCCCTCGGTGGCGACGAGTGCCGCGAGCGCACGGCGGCTGGTGACTACCACTGCACCGTCACCGGTGACGTGTGGTGCCTTGGCGTGCTGCAACAACGGCCGCAGCTGCCACAGACCGGCCGCGCCGTCCAGGATCAACAGGCGTCGCCCGGCGCCGGGAAGCACCGACGGAATCTGCTCCATCGCCTCCTCGGCGCTCAGCGCAGTGCCGTCGGGATGACAGAGCGGCACCACTCGGACACCCCCCGGGAAGGCGCCTTGGACGTCCGAGGCGGTTTGGAGGGCGAGCGCCGTCTTCCCGATGCCGGGCGCACCGGATATGACCACCAGGTTCCCGCGCGCGTCGCCCCGGCCGGTCAACCGGGCGGCGAGCGCCGCCCGGTCCGCGCCCCGCCCGGTGAATCCGGGAACCGGCGGCAGCCTGGGGAGCGGGAGGGCGTCGCGGTCGCGGCTCGTCGGCTCCGCCGAGCCGCTGGACAGGGCCCGGAGCGGCGGAGCGGGGGAAACCAGCGTCGGGCCCGGCTCCCCCGCTCGTTCCGGAGCGATCTCCTCGGAACGCAAGATGGCCAGCTCCAGGCGTTGGAGTCGCTGCCCGGGGTCGATACCGAGGTCCTCACGCAGTCGCTCTTTGACGCTCCGGTACTCCGCGAGCGCCTCGGCCTGTCGGCCGGTGCGGTACAGGGCCTCGATGAGTTGTTCGGCGAAGCGTTCACGCTCGGGGTGGCGCCGTACGCTCTCGTGGAGGTCCAGCACGACCTGGTGGCAGTGGCCCGCGCGGAGTTCGAGGTCGCAGACACGCTCCAGCGCCCGCAGTCGCTGCTGTTCGAGCCAGGGTACGACGTCTTGGTGGAGCATCCGGGAGGCCACGTTGGCCAGGAGCGGACCGCGCCACAGGGCGAGCGCCTCCTTGAGGCGGTACAGCTCGGCATCGGGGTCGGAGGCGGCCTCGGCCGCCAGGTCCCGGAACTTCAGCAGGTCCAGGGTTTCGTCGTCCACGCTCATCCGGTAGCCGCCGGGCACCGCTTCGATGGCGGCGGCGGAGATCCCGTACTTGGCGAACAGGCGGCGCAGTCGTAAGACGCAGGTCTGGAGGGCTCCCCGCGCGGTGGCGGGTGGCCCTTCGTCCCACAGGGCGCGCAGCAGGTAGTCGGTGGAGACCACGGCACCGGGATGGAGGAGCAGGGCGGCGAGCAGACTGCTCGGCTTGGAAGGGGTCAGGACGACCGTTTCCCCGCCGTGCGCGATGCTCAACGGCCCTAATAGCTGGAATCGCAAGACGGCGCCCCCGCTTCTACGCTAGACACGTACAGAGCGTGGAATAAGTTCAGACCAATTCCACCACTCACCCTCGTGAACCTTCTCTAAAACTTGAGCGCAAAACTTTCACGCAATGACCGGCACCACAACGGGCGGTAATGCGGCCTTCCGGACACTGATACTCAAGCGCGGCGAACTCGCCGCACCTCAGGGAGACTCCAGGGGAGTCCGGGAAAATACATGAGAGGTCAACGAAATCCGGTAGCACTCAAGACGTCCGCGTCTCGGGGCTGTTGGAATCCTAATAAGTGGAATCCCAGAAGTCGACCCACGGTTCCATGCGGGAGACAAGGGAACTTCACGCCGGAACTAGACGTCTTAGGGGGTCTGTCCGTTCTCGGGCGGAAGGTGCTCCCCGCGCAACGGGGACCGAGGTAAGGGCTGTTCCGCCATCGGCGGGAAAGTGATTCGCCTGAGGGCGCTCGCGGCATCCCCGGCGAAGGCTCGGCTTCACCAGGGATGCCGGGAGAAGGCCCTCAGGCGCTGACGAGCTCCGCCCGCTCCGGGCTGACGCCGAGGGCGCGGCGCAGCACCCGCTCGCGCTCGACCCGGCCGCCGGCGGCGAGGAGGGCCGCGAGGACCGCGATACGGGTCTGGCCGGCGCGCAGCGTGCCGGCGGGCACGGCCCCGGCGGCCACCAGGTCGACAGCTCCGCCGTGGGTGTAGATCTCGGTGACCGGGCCTGCGGCAACGCGGGTGGTGAGGGCTACCAGCACGCCGCGGGCGGTCGCAGCGGCGACCGCGTCCACGAACTCCGGGGTGGCGTTGCCCGCACCGGTGGCCACCAGGACGATGCCCCTGGCGCCGGCCCCCACGGCGGCGTTGAAGAGGAGTGCGTCGGCCCCGGCGTGGTGCATGACCAGGTCGACCCGCGGCGGCACGTCCGGCATCTCGGGCAGGCCCAGCGGGGTGGGGCGCGGCGGATGACGCAGCACGGAAACCCGGCCGAAGCCGATGTTGCCGATCCTGGGTCCGGAGGGGTCGGCGAAGGCGTCCGCCGCGAGGGTCTGCGTCTTCACGGTGCCGCGCGCGGCGTGCACCTTGCCGTCGAAGGCGAGGAGCACGCCCAGATCGCGCACGCTGGCGGCGGTCAGCAGGGCGTCGTGAAGGTTGGCCGGGCCGTCGCCGTCGGTGGCGTCGAGCGGCAGTTGGGCGCCGGTGAAGACGACGGGGCGGGGGTCATCGTGATGGAGGTCGACCAGGAACGCCGATTCCTCCAGGGTGTCGGTCCCATGGGTGACGACGACGCCCGCCACGCCGGGGTCGGCGAGCACCTCGTGCACCGTGCGCAGGAGGGTGAGCTGGTGGGCGGTGGTCAGTCGGGGGCTGTTGACGCTGAACAGGTCGACGACCTCGACGGTGACCCCGTCAGGCAGTGGAGCGGTTGCCATGACCTCTCCGCCGTCCGCATCCGCGGCGAATCCAGAACCCTGCCAACGGCTGGCTATGGTCCCGCCGGTGCTGATGACGACGATGCGTCCCATGGTGCGCCCTCCCTCGCCCAGTGCCGCAGCCGACTGCAGCCTCCCAGCGCAATGATAAGGGGATCATCACGCAATGTGATCGCCCTTTTCGGCCCACCCACGCGAATCCACGGTGGATAATTCCACTATGGACGCGATCGATAGAGAAATCTTGCGCGAGCTCCAACGAGATGGCCGACTGAGCAACCAGGAACTGGCCCAGCGCGTGGGGCTGACCCCCTCCCCCTGCATGCGCCGCGTTCGCCAACTGGAACAGGACGGGGTCATCCGCGGCTACCGGGCGGTCATCGACCCGGTGGCCGTGGACCGCGGCTTCGAGGTGCTCGTCTCCGTGGAGGTCCGTCGCGACCGGGACGCCGTCGAGGCCTTCGAAGCCGCCCTACAGGAACTGCCCGACGTGATCGAGGCGTACCGCCTCTTCGGTAGCCCCGGCTGCCTGCTGCGGATCGCGGTGGCCGACCTGCGGTCCTACGAACGGCTCTGGATCGAGAAGCTGACGGCGCTGTCAGGGGTCACGGAGGTCAACTCCCAGATCATCATGAAACGGATCAAGGAGCCGCAGGGCCTCCCGGTCGACGACTGACGCGAGGCCCTCCCGGGGGCCCGCGCCCCGGTGGGCGCCCTGCCGCGCCCGCGGCCGGCGCTCCCGCCCGGACGGCCCGGGTCGTCCCGGCAGGAGCGCCGGCGCCCACCGGAGTGCCGCGTCGCCGGCGCCCGACCGTGGTCACGGCACCGGACACGGCGCCCGGCGAGCGCTCCGGCTCAGGCCGTGGGGCACCTCTTCCAGGCCAGGTGGTAGATGGTGCTGATGTCGCCGTCCGTCGAGTCCATGGTCATGAAGCTGGTACTGCCGGGCGGGGACGTGCCGGCGTTCACGCGCAGCTCGGTGTTGATGTTGAAGTTGCGCAGTACACCGCAGGGCGCCCAGACCAGCTGGGACCAGTCGGTGGTGTCCGTGGCCTGCCAGTTGTCGTTGTACGGGCCGCCGAAGGAATGGGTCGCCGTGGCGGTGGTCGGCGAACCCTGGAAGTAGTACGAGGCCTTCTCGACACCGCTGGCGCCGGCCTGGAGGGAGGCGAAGCCGCGGTAGTCCGCGCTGGCGATGGCGTAGGTGAAGCCCTGCGGCACGTGCACCACCAGATTGAGCTGGCAGTTCTTCCGGAAGGCCGTGGGGTCGGCGTTGGCGCCGACCCACGCCAGATAGTCGCTGTAGGTCACCGTGAACGCGGTGTTGTCCTCGGAGACGGCGACGGCGGTGGTGCCCTGGGGGCAGCCGGAGCCGTTCACGGTGGCGACATTGATGACGATCTTGTCGTCGGGCGGGTCCTCGAACCCGGTAGCCGGGCTCTGTAACGGGATTGCGGTGGCGAACAAGGTGGCAACCGCACCACCTAGTAGGAGTCCGCTGGCCATGGTCATGTCCCATCCGTCGCATTGGCGTTCCGGCAGCGTCCGTCTGCTGCACCGCCGGAACCGGGGGATGCACCTTCCGCGACGCACGAGGACCCGTGACGGGTCCGGTGCCTCCGGGCAGAAATTGGCATGCCCATGCCAATCAACTCTCTGGCCCACGGCCACGGGGTGACCGGTCGGGAAGGCGTGCCCGCATCCTACGGACCCCCGTTGGGGCCAACCAGAGCGTTCTCCGGCCATTGAACACCCCACGCGCGCTCCTGCCGCGAACGGCGGTTGCCCGCCATGACCCACCGGACCGCAGCCACCCCCGATGCGGCATGATCGACGACATGGACCACCCCGCCCTCCCCTCGACCGAGGCGGCCGTCACCGCGATCCGCACGATCGCCGCCGATCACGGACTCGCGATGACCGTCACCCACGACATCGGCGCGGACCAGACCTCGCGCCGCACGTCAGCCGCCCCCTTCGAAGCCCTCGACCCCGACGGCTCGCTCCCGCACGAAGCCCTGGTCGAACTGACCGGCAGTCCGACGGTGAGCATCCGGATCTTCCCCGAGGCGGACGCGCTCATCACCGTCGACTTGGTGGAGTTCCACGACATCCCCAGGGACACGATCCCGGCCTTCCTGCGGTCCGTCTACGGCGGGTTGGCCTACGTCAAGTCCCGCTTCTTCCCGCCGGGACTATGGCTGATCGTGCCCCTGCCCGGTGACGAGACGTACAAGGAACTCATCACGCACACCACGATGAGCTCCTGGCTGGCGCGCAACACCCGGTAACCGGCCCCACACCGCCAAAGGGCCACCCCGCTCGACGACACCCCACTCGCCCCTGCTGGAACAGCCCGCGCCCTCAACTGCGCTGCGGCACGGGCCGGACGCGCGCTGACATGGCGGGTGGCTTCCCACGAACCCAACGGGATTCGGGGCGCCCGCCTACCGGGCGGCCGTCACCCACCGGCCGTCGAGCGCCTCACGCACCGCCCGGCTGAGTTCCCGCAGCCGCATCCGATCGGTGGGCTCCCGGTCGGGCCGGTCCGCGGTCGCGTCCAGGCGCAGCAGTTGGTCCGCGACCGCCTGCCGCTGCTCGGGCCGCGAGGCGACCCAGGCCACCTCGCGCAGCAGCGCGTACAGGCGTACCAGTACGTGCGGTTCCTGCGCCCCGTAGCGGCGCGGCTGGTCCACGGCCACCGCGAGGAGTGCGGCGAAGTCGGGACGCGGCAGCACCACGCGGACGACGCCCTCGTCGTCGCGCAGCAGCTTGGAGTTGGTGTTCCTGCCCGCCGCTTCGACCAACAGCGCGCAGGCGTGGCCGAGGGCGTGCACGGCCGTGGTCGGATCGTTGATGCCAGGTGAGAGCGCCCGAACGGCCACATCCACGATCTGACGCAGGCCGAACGAAGGGTCCTGGGCTGCCGTGCGCTCGATGCCGGTGTGCACCGCGGCGGCAGTGCGCCGGATCAGTTCCTCCGGATCGTCCAGAAGCACCCTGCCCGAGGCCGGCCAGGCGGTGGCGATGGGAGTGCCTGCGATCAGGGAGTCCCCCGGCGAACAGTCCAAGACCACCACCGCACCGAGGTCCACGGCCGCCGCCAGCAGTTCCGCCTCGTCGATCGAGGTCAAGAACCCCGAACCGTGCCCACACACCAGCGTCGTCCCGTACCCGGGCGGCACCGGCAGGTCGGCGGGGACCGGGCTGGGCTCGGCGCCCAGGGTGCGCCTCAGCGTGCCGCTGCTCTCGGCGTGGACGTCGCGCAGGATCGTCTCCACCCGGATCTGACGGGTGACGTGCGCCAGGAACCCCACCAGGGCCATCACGCTGGCCAGGGCCAGGAGGTACACCAACGTCACCGAAACCTGCGGCACCTGCCCACCACGCCCGTCGACGGCATCACGGATGGTCCGCAACACGGTGAGCGTGTAGGTGAAGGTCCCGAGCAGGACGGCGAGGGTGGCGTGGACGACGCGGTCACCGGCAAAGGTGCGCAACAGCCTGGGCGAGTACTGGCTGCTGGCGAGCTGAAGGGCCACCACGGTCAGGGAGAAGATGAGCGAGGTCGCCGTGATCAGCGATCCCGCGACCACGGAGAGCATGGTGCGCGCCGCTTGCGGGTCACCGCTGAAGAGGTAGTCCGCCACCGCGCGCGGCAGGTTGCCTCCCAGCCTCGAATCCAGCCGGGGCAGGCCGATTCCGAGGACGACGGCCAGGAGCACGCTCAGGGCCGGGATCGGCCACAGCTGTGTGCGCCAGGTGTCGCCGAGCACGCTCAGGCGCCCGGATGATCGCTCGGTCATGCCCGTGACGGTAGCGGGCCGGCGCGGCCCGGACGGAGAGCCGCTCCGCGGTGGCGCAGCCCCGGGCGAGTGCCCTGGCCGCGGCCCCACGGAAGGCCCGCCACCCTGCGGGCGCGGCGATCAGGTGCCCTGCGACGCCCGGTGTTCCACGCCGGGCCCCGTCAACGTAGCTTTGGGGATTCCTCTGAACCATCACGCAGCTGCCCTGGCGAACCAACGAAAGGGGTTGTACATGCAAGGATTAGAGCTCTAGCGTGGCGCACATGCAGTCCTACACCATCGGGCAGGCGGCACGTCTGCTCGGCGTCAGCCCCGACACCGCCCGCCGCTGGGCGGACGCCGGCCGGATCGCGACCCATCGCGACGACGGCGGGCGCCGCGTCATCGACGGCCGCGATCTGGCCGCCTTCTCCATCGAGGTGGCCAAGGACGCCACCGCAGAGGAAGGAGTCGTGTACACCTCCGCCCGCAACGCCTTCGCCGGCATCGTCACCGCCGTCAAACTCGGCGACATCGCGGCACAGGTCGAGATCCAGGCCGGGCCCCACCGGCTGGTGTCCTTGCTGACCAGAGAAGCCGTCGAGGAACTGGGACTGGAAGTCGGCGTGCAGGCCACCGCCCGCGTGAAGTCGACCAGCGTGCACATCGACCGCGCCTGAACCCGTGCCCGCGCGAGCCGTCACCGCGCCGACGACCACGAACCGATCACTTCCACCCGGAGTCCGCCCCATGCCCGACGCACCGACCCGGCGACACATCGCGCTCGCCCTGGCCACGGCACTCCTGGTCCCCCTCGCCGCCGCGTGCGGGGCCAAGGACACGGCAGGCACCGGGACCGGCGCGGACACCCAAGGCTCACCGCCGGCCGCTCCGGCGGACCTGACGGTCCTGGCTGCGGCCTCACTGACCGAGGTGTTCAAGGCGGTCGGCGCTGCCTATGAGGACTCCCACCCCGGCACCAAGGTCACCTTCTCCTTCGCCGGCTCCCAGGCGCTGGCCGCCCAGGTCAAACAGGGCGCCCCCGCCGACGTGCTGGTCACCGCCGACACCAAGACGATGGACGGGCTGCGGAAGGAGACCAACCCGACGGCGGTCATCGCGAAGAACCGGCTCGTGATAGCTACCGCCAAGGGGAATCCGCACCGGATCAATGAGGTGAAGGACCTCGTCGACGCCCGGCTGAAGGTGGTGCTGGCCGCGCCCGAGGTACCCGTCGGCCGCTACAGCAAGAAGGTCCTGGACGCCCAGAACCTCACCGTGCACCCGGTGTCCCTGGAGCCGAACGTGCGCGCGGTCCTCAGCAAGGTGGAGTGGGGCGAGGCGGATGCGGGGCTGGTGTACCGGACCGATGTCGCAGCGGCCAAGGGCAAGGTGACGGAAGTTCAGATCCCCGATGCGAGCAACGTCGTCGCCCAGTACCCGGCGGCCACCTTGAAGACAACGAAGAACCCGGGGGCGGCAACCGCCTTCGTGTCCTGGCTCACGACGCCACCAGCGCAACGGATCATGCTCGAAGCCGGCTTCCAGAGCCCCTGACCCGAAGGGCCCGGCGCCGACAGCCCGATGCCAGCGGAAGCGGACCGCCGGGCGCCCCGACCCTCCCCGACCACCGGGACCCACCGATGAAACCTCCCCGCCGCGCCCCGCACGGCCCCCGCGCTCCGATCGCCCTGGCCCTCCCGGCGCTCCTCGCGGTCGCCTTCCTGCTGCTCCCCCTTCTCGCCGTCCTGGCCCGTACCTCCTGGGAGGAGCTCCTCGGCGACCTTTCCGCCCCTGCCACCGTCCAGGCCCTGCGGCTCTCCCTCCTCGTCTCCGGTTGGGCCCTGGGGCTCTCGCTCCTGTTCGGAGTGCCGCTGGCCTGGATGCTGGCGCGGGTGCCGTTCCCCGGCAAGGCGCTCGTGCGGTCCCTGGTCCTGTTGCCCATGGTGCTTCCGCCGACGGTGGGCGGCGTCGCACTGCTCCTCGCCTTCGGCCGCCGAGGGCTCCTCGGACCCTGGCTGGAGGGCACCTTCGGGATCACCCTCCCCTTCCACACCTCGGGGGCCGTGCTCGCCGCCACCTTCGTCGCGATGCCCTTCCTGATCATCAGTTTGGAAGGAGCGCTCGGCGGGCTGCGGCCCCGTTACGAGGAGACCGCCGCCTCCCTCGGCGCCTCCCCGCTACGGGTGTTCTTCACCGTGACGATTCCGATGGTCGCGCCCGGTCTGGCCGCCGGCGCCGCACTGACCTGGGCCCGTGCGCTCGGGGAGTTCGGCGCCACCATCACCTTCGCCGGCAACCTTCCCGGCACCACCCAGACGCTGCCCCTCCAGGTGTACCTGCTGCTCCAGGAGGAGCCGGAGGCGGCGACCTCCGTCTCCTTGCTGCTCCTAGCCATCGCGATGCTCGTCCTCGTCGCACTGAGAGGGCGCTGGACCGGTACGCCCTCTCCTCGGCGCAGCGCGACCAAGGCGCCCGGTGAAACAGACGCGGGCACCCCCGCGGGCTCGGCAGCCGACACCGCCGCACCTGCGGCCGGGGGGAGCTGGTCGCTGGACGCAGAGGTCTGTGGCTTCAACCAACTGACCCTTCACGCGGCGCCCGGCACCACGATCGCCGTCGTCGGCCCCAATGGCGCCGGCAAGACCACCTTGCTGCGGGCCCTACTGGGACTCACCCCACGGTCTCGCGCCGTGCTCCGCCTCGGCGAGGTCGAGGTCACCGATCTGCCGCCACACCGGCGTCACGTCGCCTGGGTCCCGCAGGACGGCGCCCTCTTCCCTCACCTGAGCGCCCTGGCCAACACCTCGTACGGGCTGCGCGCCCAGGGCGTGCCGCGCAGCGAGTCCCGCCGTGAGGCGCAGGCCTGGCTGGACCGCCTGGGGGTCGGCCACCTCGCCCACCGCCGGCCCACCCAGCTCTCCGGCGGCCAGGCCCAACGGGTTGCCTTGGCCCGCGCTCTCGCCGCCCGCCCCCGCCTGCTGCTCCTCGACGAACCGTTGGCCGCCCTCGACCAGGCCACCCGCGCCCACGTGCGGCATACCCTGCGGCGCCACCTCGACGGGTTCGCCGGCGTCGCGCTGATCGTCACCCATGATCCGGTCGAGGCCGTCTCCCTCGCCGATCGCGTCCTCGTCCTGGACGAGGGGCGCACCCTCCAGGACGCCCCGCCGGCCGAGGTCACCCGCCACCCCCGCTCCCCGTGGGTGGCCCGGATGCTCGGCCGCAACGCCTGGCCTGGCACCGCCACCGGGGACGGCCTGGCCCTCGAAGGCGGCGGCACGCTGGTCACCGCCGAGCCGCTCTCGGCGGGCACTGCGGCTCTGGCCGTCATCGCGCCCGAGGCCGTGGCCGTACACCGGACCCGACCGAGCGGCAGCCCCCGCAACATCTGGCCGGGCACGGTCCGGGAGATCACCGCCAGCGGGAGCCGTCTGCGTCTGCTCATCACCTCGAAGGAGGCTCCCGACCTGGTCGCCGAGATCACCCCGCAGGCAGCGGCCGAACTGGCCCTCGCCGAGGGGATGCCCGTGTGGACCAGCGTCAAAGCCACGGAGGCGAGCCTGGTACCGCGGTGACCGGTCGGGCTCATGCGCCGCGCATGGCCTCGCCCCTCATGGGAGCGGGACGTGGCGCGAGGCGTTCCCCGCTTCCTGCCGTGGGCCGCTGGCGGGCGCCGCGAGGCCATGGCCCATCCGGTCATGGCACCGGTTCAGTCCAGAAGGCCGTCCGTGTGCAGCACCTGGGAGAGGTGCGCCAGGAGTGCGGGCTCCTGGCCGCGCAGGTAGAAGTGGTCCCCGGGGAAGATCCGCACCTCGTGGGCGGACTCGGTGACCTCGGCCCAACTGTCCAGTTCGGCCACGGCGCAGACGGGGTCCCGGTCGCCTCCGTAGGAGGTGATGGGTGCGGCGATGCGCACGGGCGGCCGGGCGGGCCGGTACCGGTCCAACAGCGTGTAGTCCGCGCGCAGCGGCGGCAGCAGGAACTCCCGCATCTCCGGGTGTTCGTAGAGTTCGGCGTCCCGTCCGGAGAGGCAACGGACCGACTCGATCAGTGACGCGTCGTCCGTTGCGAGCTCTCGATGGCTGCCGTACCCGCGGTGGGGGGCGCCTCGACCGGAGACGAACAGCCGGCGCAGATGGGCTCCGCCGTCGCGTTCGAGCCGGGTCGCCACCTCGTAGGCGACGGCGGAGCCCATGCTGTGCCCGAACAGCACCAGGGGCAGCCCCGAGTAGGCTTTGAGGGCCACGGTGATGGCGTCCGCCAGCTCGGTCATGGCGAGCAGGGGGCTCTCGGCGAGTCGGTTGTGCCTTCCGGGGTACTGAACCGACAGCACCTCGACCTCGTCCGACAGCCCGGCCGGCCACCCGAAGTAGCTCTGCGCGCCGCCACCGGCATGCGCGAAGCACACCAGACGCAGGCGTGGACGGTCCACGAGGTGCCGCTGGAACCACGGATCGCAAGCGTCCACCCGTGGGCGCCGTACGCCGGTCATGCCACCCCGATTCCGGCCGCGCACTTCGCCGCCCGGAGACGGACGGCGGCACGACCCCCCTGTCGATCAGTCCGACTCACCCTAAGGGCTGCACCACGCCCGGCGAAACGCCTCGTTCCGGCCGCGTGAACCAGCGAGCGAAGCTCGAAACCTGCTGCTGTACAGGGCGTTTGCGCACGGGCCCACCCCGGGGGACCTGCGCTGGCCGAGCGCCGTGGATGGCAGTATTCGCCGGCTCTCCAGGGCTGCTTTCCAGCCAGGGTCGGCACTACCAGGCGGGACGGATCGGCCCTGACGCCGCCAGTCGGGAAAGGTCGGCGACGAGTTCACGGAAGCGGGCCTCGCCCAGCGCCTCCTGCCACGGTGCGACCGCGGCCCGGGCCGCCTCATCGGCGGCGCGGGTCGCGGCCCGACCGGATTCGGTCAGACCCAGGAGTCGCGCACGAGCGTCCTGGGGGTGGGGCCGGCGCACCACGTACCCCTTGCGGACCAGCTCCTCGACCAGCTGCGCGGCTGCCTGCTTGGTGACCCCCATGTGCTCGGCCAGGTGGGCGGTGGTCGCGTCCCCGCGGGAGATCCGGGCGAAGGCGAATCCGTGCGCTGGCCTCAGGTCGTCGAAGCCCTGCTGGGACACCTGCGCGTGGATCTTGTGCACCAACTGCCCGGAGAGCGCCAGCACGAGCGTGGGGAAGGCGAGGGCTTCATCCATGGGTTGACTATAACTCGTCAAGCTGCTTGTCTTTATCAGCAAGTGGCTTGTCTATAAAGGAGGCCGACATGCCCTTCATCCACCGCGACGAGGCGACCACGCACGAAACGCACGGCGCCCGCTTCGTCTCCTACGTTCACTCCGGCACGGGCGGCCAGGAACTCGCGGCCTGGCGGGTCGAGGTCCCGGCAGGGACTGCGGCCCCCGCCCACACCATCAGCCAGGAGGAAGTGTTCTATCTGCTCTCCGGCCGCCTGCGGCTCACGATCAGCGGAGTGAGCGCCGACCTCGCGGTCGGCGATGCGGCCGTGGCGCCGCCGGGTTCCGAACTACGGGTGACCAACTCGTTCGACCAGCCGGCGCACCTGTGGGTCACCACCCGCACCGGCCTGCGCGCCCGACTCGCCGACGGCAGCACGATCACCCCACCCTGGGCCCAGTGAACGGATCCGGCGGCCGGAGTCGACCCACGAGCGGCGGGGCAGCACCCCGCACCCGGTCTGATTGAGCGTCACGAAGCAGCAGCAGCGCACCTCCCGGCCCACCACCCACCCTCCTCCAGCACGGCCCACACGGCATCCGACTTCGCCGAATCTCGGCCACTTCGGGGCCGAACGGTGGAATCTGCTCCCCCGTCAGCTGCATCATGCGGGTCACCCCGTGGTCCATTTCTGCATAAATGTGAAGAAATGACCGGGTAAGGGTGCATGACGGCACATCAGCCGCGGGCGTACGGGTGAAGGGTGACCATGCGAGGCATGCGCGGGATTCGCTGGAGTTCGCATCGGCGCCTGCTGGGGGTGCTCGGCATCTGCTGCGCGAGCGGGTTGCTGGCCCCCGCGGCAGCCGCCCTGTCCCCGGGGGACCTCATCGCACCGCCGAGCGCGACAGCAGGCGCACCCGCCACGACGGTGCCCCCGAGCGCGCACGCGCAGCCACGTACGGCCACAGCGGCTTCGACGGACGAGGACGCCACGACCGGCGCCGGCCCCGAAGAGCACGTCCCCGAGGGAGCCGCCCTCCTCGAAGGGGTGAACGCCCAGGCCCCCGAGCACGTGCGGGCAACCGTGGCACCCCCCGGTTCCCCACCGCCCGCCAGCCCCGTGGCCGAGGGCCCGGCACGAGGACCTGCCACCGGGTCGCACGCCACAGCCGGGACTACCGGCCGAGAACGGCCGAGCACGCAAACGGATCCGGCGGCCACACCGGACACCGCGGATCTCAGCGCGAGCGGAGCCCTGCGTACGGACGGCCGTCTCCTGCGTGACAGCGGGGGCGCCACCAGCAGGGCGCCGGGCCCGACCTTCGACTACGCAGTGACCGTCACCAATCACGGGCCCTCCGACGCCCGGCAGGTCACGGCCACCGACAGGCTCCCCGCCGCCTTGGAGTTCGTCTCCTCACCGGACGGCTGCCGGGCGACGGGCCGTACGGTCACCTGCGGACCGCTGACCACCCTGGCCGCGGGGCGGTCCCACACCTGGCTGATCACCGTTCGGCTGGCCGCGGGCTACGGCGGCGACGGATCGGACATCGTCAACGAGGCAGTCGTCGAGGCGGACACCGCCGATCCCGACCCCGACAACAACACGACCACTCTGACGGGGTTGGAGGTTCCGCCCGAGGTACGCACCGCGGACCTCTCCTTGACGAAGACCGCCGTACTCACCAGCGGGCGCAAGGGCGTCACGCCCGGCGAGGAGTTCGAGTACCGGATCACCGTGGTCAACCACGGTCCGGCGCAGGCCCGCACCGTGCAGGTGAGCGACCACCTGCCGTCCCGGCTCAGCTTCGTCTCCTCACCGGACGGCTGCGCCGCAACCCCCGCCCAGGACAACACCGTGCTGTGCCCGATCAGGGAACAGCTGGATGTCGAGGCGACCGTCCGATACCGCATCGTCGTGAAGGTCAAGGCCAACGGGGGCAGTCGCGCCGCCGGTGGAAGCTGCACTCCGATCGACAACATCGCGCAGGTCAGGGCCCGGACTGACGACCCCGACCTCTCGGACAACGCCAACGCCCCCGGCACCACCGGGCCCGGCGGAGGACCGCTGTGCCTGGTCGCCGAGCCGGACGGGCACCGGCCCGACCACCACGGCAAGCACCCCGACGCTCACGAACAGGGGCGCGATCACGCGTCCGGCGCCGGACGCGGGCAGCTGGCGGACTCCGGTGCCGGCGTGCCGGCGTGGTCGTGGTGGGTCTCGGGCCTGCTGGTGGCCGGCGGAGCGGGGCTGCGCACGGCCCTCCGACGCCGAACCTGACACCTCGCGCGAACCGAAGGGCAACGCCGCCCGGCCCCACCCCTTCCATGGAAAGAGACGAGGAACACATCCTGATGAGAGCGCCGTGGAGCACCTGCCGGCGGCGGACCGCACGTGTCGTGCTGTCCTTGCTGAGCGCGGCGGCACTGGTCGCACCCGGGATCCCCGCCGCAGCCGACGCCGCGGCGGAGCCGTCAGCCCGGCCCCGCGCGCTGGCCTTCCCCGTGCACGAGCCCTTCGACAGCGCCTCGAACTCCGGTACCACCGTGGGCAGTGCGGCCGTCACCGGTGACGGCTGGATGCGGCTGACCTCGGCCAGCCGCAGCCAGGCCGGAACGTGGAAGATGAACGACTCCTTCTCCTCCGACCTCGGGATGGTCGCCGAGTTCACCTACGCCACCTACGGGGGCAGCGCCTTCGACGGCAAACGGGGCGACGGGCTGTCCTTCTACCTGACCGACGGGGCGGCGGCGAACGGTGTCGGGGCCTTGGGCGGCGGCCTGGGTTACGCCTGCGCCACGAGCCGCTTCACCTGTTCCTCACCGAACGGCGTCCCGGGGGCCTACCTGGGCATCGGACTGGACGAGTTCGGCAACTTCTCGGCTTCCGACATCGGCAACGGCGGCCCCGGCAACCAGCCGAACAGGATCGTGGTCCGCGGTGGCGGCAACGGCTCCACCGGCTACCGCTACGGCACGGCCGTATCCGGACCGGGCGGGACAGTGGAGACCGGCAAGCAGAGCAGCTTCCGTACGGTCCGCGTCGCCCTCCAGCCCAGTGGCGGCAAGATGTTGCTCTCCCTGTGGTCCGACAGCGGGCCCGGTACCGCGATGAGCAAGCTCATCGACGACTTCGACGTCAGCACCATCCCCAACCAACCGTCACTGCCGGCCACCTTGAAGGTGGGTTTCTCCGGCGGCACCGGTGGGGCGACGAACGTCCACGAGATCGGTGACCTGAAGATCAGCGTGCCAGTGGACCTGAGCGTCACCAAGACGGTGAACACCGCCACCGTGCCGGCCGGTGGGGGGCCGGTCACCTACACCGTCACGGTTTCCAACAGTCAGACCAACAACGTGGTGGGCGCGCAGGTCCGCGATGACGTCCCCGAGCTCACCGACGTGAGGTGGACCTGCCGTGCCGGCACCGGCGGGAGCTGTGGGCAGCCCTCGGGCAGCGGCAACGCCCTACGGACCACGGCCGACCTCAAGAGGGGCGGATCCGTCACCTACACGATCACCGGCAACGCCCCGGCAGGGCCCACCACTTTGCGCAACACCGCGACCGTGCAGGCTCCGGGCGACCGGTCCGATTCCCGTCCGGAGGACAACACCGCGACGTCCCCGGCCACCGTCGTGACCGCCCTCGCGGACGTCGCGGCGGTCAAGGAGGCCCTGGGCACCGGCCCGGTGGCCCCGGGTGAGGAGTTCGACTACCGGATCACCGCCCGCAACCTAGGGCCCTCCGACACCACCGCCGTCGACGCGGTCGACACCCTGCCGGCGCCCCTGCGGTTCCGTTCCTCCCCCGACGGCTGTACCGCCAGCGGACAGGTGGTCACCTGCCCGGCGCGGGCCACCCTCGCCGCCGGCGGTCAGACTTCCTGGACCTTCCGGGTGCGGCTGGATCCGGCCTACCGCGCAGACGGCACCGACCTGCTGAACACGGCCACCACCCGACACGCCGTCACCGACCCCCGTCCCGCGAACGACACCAGTCAGGCGACTGCCCCACCCGGGGGCGTGACGGCGCCCCGGGCCGATCTGGTCACGGTCAAGGAGCCGGGGACCTCTGATGCCGTCGCGCCCGGTGAGACGTACCCGTACACCGTTACGGTCACCAATCGCGGCCCCTCCGTAGCCCAACAGGTGACGATCACCGACACGCTCATCCCCGCCCTGGAGTTCGTCTCGGCCCCCGAGGGGTGCACGGCCTCCGGCCGGACGATCAGCTGCGGGCCTGCCGCGGAACTCGTCCCGGGGCAGGCCAGGACCTGGACCTTCACCGTCCGACTCGATCCCGGCTACACGGGCGACGGTACGACCGTACGCAACACGGCGACGGCACGGTCCGACACCTTCGACCCCGACCCGGGCAACAACAGCAGTACCGCCGGCCCCCCGGGCGGCAAGGTCCGACCGGCCAGCGCGGACGTGGAGTTGACCAAGCGGATCGGTTCCGGTTGACCGTCCGGGAAGCACCGCGTGCCACGGCGGGGCCGCACGAGCTGCACCGCCCTCTTGTCCGATTCCCGTACAGACCTTGTGCGGCCGTCCCACACGCGCCCTCGGACCTGCTCCGCAGGAGCTACGTTCCCTCCCCCGGTCGAAGCCGGGGGCATCCACGAAGGAGAGCCCCGATGACGAGGACACCCAGGCCCGGTCGGCGGCCGGCTGTGTGGACAACGGCCGCCGTGCTCTGCGCAGCCGCCCTCTTCGCCAGCCCTGCCACCGCCGCGGCGCCACCTCGGCAACCCGTCGAAGTGGGCGTGGTGCGGGCCAAGGCCCCCGGTGATCTGATCACCTACACCCTGACCGCGAAGAACCACGGTCCCTCTCTCGCCCGCAACGTCACCGCAACGGACAAGCTGCCGAACGGCATCACCTTCGTCAGCTCCTCCGACGGCTGCACCGCGGTGGGGCAGACCGTCACCTGCGGGCCGGAGCCCGAGTTGACCGTCGGTCAGAGCAGGAGCTGGACCTTCCTGGCCAGACTCAGCCCGTCCTACCAGGGAGACGGCTCCGACCTCGGCAACAGCGCCCGTGGCGAGTCGGAAGCCACCGACCCCACCCCTGACAACAACGATGCCGGACCCGTCTTCCCACCGGGCCCGTTCGACCCCGTATCGGACCTGGCCACCGTCAAGACCCCGCTCGGGTCGGGGCCGACGATCCCCGGCCAGGAGTACGAGTACGAGGTCCGCACCACCAACAAGGGCCCCTCTGACGCCCGCAACGTGACCATCACCGACACTCTGCCGGACGGCCTGACGTACGTCTCCTCGGCGGATCCGTGCGCGGCTTCCGGCCAGAGCGTCAGCTGCGGCCCCCTGGCCCGGTTGGTACCGGGCGGCGAAGTGGTGTGGACCTTCAAGGTGAAGCTGGACGCCGCCTACGAGGGCGACGGCAGCGACCTGCGCAACACCGCCACTTCGACCTCCGCCTCCACCGACCCTGAGCCCGCGGACAACACCTCACGCCCGGTACTGCCCCCGGGCGGGGTCACCGTGCCGCAAGCCGATGTGTGGACGGTCAAACGACCGGCCACGGACACCCCCATCGCTCCCGGGGAGACCTTCGACTACACGGTCACGGTGACCAACGACGGGCCCTCCCGCGCCCTGAACACCAAGATCACCGACCTGCTTCCGGAGCAGCTCTCCTTCGTCTCCTCCGCGGACGACTGCACCACCGAGGACGCCACCGTCACCTGTGGGCCGGTGGCCGTGCTGGCTCCGGGAGAGTCCAAGAGCTGGAGCTTCAAGGTCCGTCTGGACAGCAACTACACCGGCGACGGCTCCGACGTCCGCAACACCGCCACCGCAAGCTCGACCACCAAGGACCCGAAGCCGGAGAACAACACCAGCAGCCCGGCGGGCCTGCCGGGCAGCACCGTCAACAAGCCCACCGCCGACCTCGCAGTCCGCAAGGAGGCGCTGGGCACCGAACCGCCCGTTCCTGGCGAGACCTTCGACTACCGGATCGAGGTCACCAACAACGGCCCGTCCGCCGACGCCTTCAACCTCAAGCTCACCGACGACCTCCCCGAGGGTCTGTCCTACGTGGCCTCCTCCCCGGAGGGCTGCACGGTCTCCGGCCGGCTGGTCTCCTGTAGGCGTACCAGCCCGCTCAAGGTCGGCGAGCGAGTGGAGTACCTCCTCACCGTGAAGGTGGACCCCGCCTACTCGGGCGACGGCAGCGACCTGAAGAACACCGCGCAGGTCACGGCGGACAACATCGACCCGGCCAGCGAGAACGACCAGAGCACCGCCAACGTGCCCGGCGGCAACGTGGCCGCGCCCGCCGCGGACCTCGCCATCACGAAGGCTCCCGTCCAGACGGACCCCGTAGCACCGGGTGAGACCTTCGACTACGCGCTGACCGTCACCAACAACGGGCCGTCGCAGGCGGAGCAGGTCACGGTGAGCGACACGCTTCCGACCGCGCTCAGCTTCGTGTCCGGCGACGAGAGCTGCACTTCCGGCCGCACCGTCACCTGTGGCCCGCTCCCCCGCCTCGCGCCCGGCGCCTCCGTCACCTGGGTGATCAAGGTGAAGCTGAGTGCCGGCTACACCGGTGACGGATCCGACATCCGCAACACGGCCACCGTGGACTCCCTCACCGCCGACCCGAAGCCGGAGAACAACACCAGCGACGCGGCCGGTCCCCCCGGCGGCACGGTCAAGGACCCCACCGCCGATCTGGAAGTGGACAAGTCCACGCCCTGACATCCCCGACAGCACAACGAAACGCACGGCTCCGGCCGGGCGGAGGAGATGACTCCTCCGCCCGGCCGGAGCCGATTGCGCGCGCCCTGGCAGCAGGGCCGCACCGCGGGTGCCCTATCAGGCCAGGGCCAGGAAGAGCTTTTCGAGTTCTTCCTCGCTCATGGGGGGTTGGTTCTCGTCAGCCGCCGTCATGCACTGGCGCATGCCGCTGGCGACGATCTTGAAGCCAGCGCGGTCCAACGCCTTGGAGACGGCTGCGAGCTGGGTGACCACGTCCTTGCAGTCACGGCCGGCCTCGATCATGGCGATGACGCCAGCGAGTTGTCCCTGCGCGCGGCGCAGCCGGTTCAAGACCGCACTCACCGCGTCTTCGTCGACCTTCACCGGTACCTCCAGCTCCTCTGAGTCCTCCCCCATGGTACCCCAGGGGGTATGGGTCACCTGCGGTGGTCAGCCGGACTCCCGCGGTCAACGGCTGCGCAGGGACGCGAGAGTGGCCTCCAGATCGCCCTCGTGGGGGCGGTTGTGCGGAAGCTTGGCGAGGACGGCGGCCATTCCACACGTGTTGGTCAGGGCGGAGAACGCCAACCCAGCGGCGACACCGGCGGACAGCAACCGGAAGGCGGGGTGCACACGCCCCAGAGCGAGGCCCGCCAGGACGACCGTACCGGCCGCGAGGCGGACCTGACGCTCCATGCTCCAGGCGGCACCGGCGCCCCCGTCGGGCCGGTGGAGGTCATGGCCTCCGGCGGCCCAGGCGCTGGTGCCCCCGGCGAGCGTAGCGGTGTTGACGCCGCTGTCCGCCAAGGTCCTACAGGCCCGCTCGGAGCGGGCGCCGGAGGCGCAGACCACGAGGACGTCCCCGCGTTCGGCGGCGTGGCGGATGTCGGGCAGGGCGCGCTGGAGGTGGTCCAGGGGGACGTTCAGGGCGCCGGGCAGATGCCCCGCCGCGAACTCGCCGGGGGTTCGGACGTCGAGGACGACCAGTTCGTGCAACCGGGAGCGGGCCTGGCGGGGGTCGAGTGTGTGGGGGGTGGTCATCCTGGGGACTCCTTGTCCGGTGGGGGCGCTCGACGGGCTGAGCCCAAGGCGCGGGGGTGGGTTTGGGGGTGGAGCTCAGCGCACGGCGTCGGCGAGCATGAAGGCGGCGACGGCCAACAGCGCCACGGCGAAAATCCGCTGGAGGGTGTGTCCGGAGACCTTTGAGGCCAGCCTCTTGCCGTCCCAGGCCGCCAGGATGGCGGCGGCGGTGAAGGGCGCGATCACCGCCCAGTGCAGGGGTGCTCCGCTGCCCGCGCGGGCGAGCAGAGCGGCCATCGAGTTGACGGTGATGACCAGCAGGCTCGTACCGACGGCCACCTGCATCCGCAGGCCCAGCACTCCGACGAGCGCGGGTACGGCGAGGAATCCGCCACCGACCCCGAGGAAACCGGTGACGGCACCGAGGCCGGCGCCCGCTCCGGCAGCCCGACCGGGTCGCACCGGGCGAGGCGGACCATCACCCGTCGAAGCCTTGAACATGCGCACCGCGGCCAGTGCGGCGATGAGAGCGAAGGCGGCCGTCAGCGCCTGTTCGGGCAGTCGGGTGGCGAGGGCCGCTGCGGCGACGGCGGGCAGGATGCCGGCTGCCGCGAACAGGGCCCCGGTCTTCCACCGGACGTTGCCGGAGGTGGCATGACGGTAGAGCGCCGTGGCGGAGGTGGCCGTCACGATCAGCAGGGAGGCCGTGGTCGCGGCAGCCGGAGTGAAGCCGAGCAAGTAGATCAGCGCCGGAACGGCCAGAACGCTGCCGCCGCCACCCAGCGCCCCGAGCGCCAGACCCACAACAGCGCCTGCCGACAGGGCCAGGAGGAGCACGCTCACGCCACCCGGCCGTTGCTTCCGTGCGCGTCCACCACCGGCAGGCCGGCTGCCGCCCAGGCGTTCATGCCGCCCTTGACGTCCACCGCACTGACTCCGCGGTCGGCCAGCAGGCCCGCCGCGCGTTGGGAACGGCTGCCGGAGCGACAGATCAGGACCAGGGGCCGGCCCCGGACCGCGGACGGCAGCTCAGCACCGCTGGCGAGCCGGGAGAGCGGAACGTGCACGGCGCCGGGGGCGTGTCCGGCGTCCCATTCGGCCTGCTCGCGCACGTCCAGCAGGCTGGCTGATCGGTCTGTGCTGCGCTGGTGGGCCTCGGCGGGGGTGACGCGGTCGGTGCCGCGACGGAAGAGGAACATGCTGCTTCCTTCCAACTCGGGGAGGGGATCGGGCGGGGCCGTTCAGCCACGGACGAAGGGAAGTCCCGCCTCGGGTACGGCGTCGAAGGAGTCGTCCACGGCGACCACCTCGCGCCCGACCGCATCCAGCAGCGAGGCGGCGATCGCGGCGCGCATCCCGCCCGCGCAGTGCACCCACACCTCACCTGCCGGAACCTCACCGAGGCGCTGGTGCAACTG
Source organism: Streptomyces sp. NPDC006879 (assembly GCF_042869595.1). NCBI lineage: Bacteria > Bacillati > Actinomycetota > Actinomycetes > Kitasatosporales > Streptomycetaceae > Streptomyces > Streptomyces sp. NPDC006879. The sequence goes on along the minus strand of NZ_JBIAGC010000003.1, from coordinate 54,966 downwards.
GTGGATGGGGATGTGGACGGAGCCCTCGATCCAGCCGGTGGCCCGCTCGGAGTCCCGGCGCACGTCGAGCAGGACGCGGTCCACCCGTGGGAACCCTGCGGCGAGATCGGCGAAGGTGGCACGGGGGAACGCTCGTGCCGCCTGACCGTCCGGTAGCCAGGACGTCAGCTCACCCACGGACGCCGCGGCCGGACGGTCGATTCCGACCTGGACAAGTTCCCGCTGCGCCTTGGCGAGCTGCTCGGGGGAGTTCGCGAGGAGCGTGACGGGCTTGCCCCACGGGATCATCCACGCGAGGTACGTGGCGATCTTGCCGTCGCCCTCGAAGTTGAAGGACCCCGCCACGTGCCCCTGCGCGAAGGCGATGCGGTTACGCAGGTCGACCACCCATTCCCCGGCGGCCAGGCGCGCGGCGATTTCGGCGGCATCAGCGACCGGGGGCGCCGTCAGGTCCACCGGACGGGGGCCGGCAGCGTTGGTCGGGCCCATGTGCGCGTAGTAGGCGGGCACGTCCTCCAGTGAGGCCAGTAGATCCCTGACGAATGCGTCGACGTCCCTCGTGAGCGCCTCGTTGGCGGCCTTCTCCTTGCCGATGGTGCTGGCGTCCCCCTCGGCCTGGGACGAGGAGCAGAAGCTGCCGAACCCGTGCGTGGGGAGGACCTCGGTCTCGTCGGGGAGCTCTGCGGCCAGCCGGTGGGCTGATGCCTGCTGAGCCCGGGCGAGTGCCTCGGTCAGTCGTGGTTCGACGAGGTCGGGCCGCCCGACGGTGCCGATGAGGAGGGAGCCGCCGGTGAAGGCGACTACTGCCTCACCTTGCTCTTCCAACACGTAGGAGGTGTGGTGCGGGGTGTGGCCGGGTGTGGCCATCGCCCGCAGTACGAGACCCTCGTCGATGGCACGGGTGTCACCGTCCCGAACGGGGGTGCGGGCGAAGCTGACGCGGGCCGCGGCCGGTACCAGGTATTCGGCTCCGCTGATCCGGGCCAGGTCCAGGCCTCCGGTGACGTAGTCGTTGTGGACGTGGGTTTCCACGACGTGTGTGATGCGCACTCCCCGTCGGGCCGCAGCCGCGACTACCCGCTCGATGTCGCGGGGCGGGTCCACGGCCACCGCGGTGCGCCCGCCGCCCGCCAGGTAGCTGCGGTTACCGAGCCCCTCGACCTCGATGGTGTCGATGAAGAACACGTAGCTTCTCCTCTCCTTTGAGATTACCCCCGGGGGTATACATCGAGCGTAGCACTGGTACCCCCGGGGGTATTCCCGACGGTCGGGGACTGCCTCGGGAAACCCTCCTCCACCGGTCCCGTACCCACCCCGGGACCAGCCACATCGTCCTGTACCAATGGAAGTGCACACATCTGCGAGGCGGCACCCTGCGTGACGCACGACCACCCAGGACCACCGGGGCGCCGCGGCTGGCACCGGCTCGCGCCGGCTCGCGCCGAGAACTACGGGGCAACCGCTGCTGGCGAGCGACCGTCACCCCGCCTCCGGCACAGCACGGGCTCCCGCAGCAGCCCTGATCCAGCCGCCGAGGGACCGTGGCGGCGGATGCGAGCGCCCCGCCCGACATCCGGCCGGCGTCGAACTTCGGGTGGTGGAAGTCACCCACCCGAATCACGCTGCGGGGCCGCAGGGGCACCCGGCGGGCCGCCTCGACTCGTCCGGAGGCCAGTCGGCGTCCGGGAGGACCCCTCAGCCGCGCACCCTCCGGGCGCCCTTGGCCAGGGTCCACAGGAGTGCGACGTTCACGGCGGCACCTCCGGCGAGGTAGACCAGCGGGCCGAAGGAGTTCGCGGTGACACTGCCGACGCCGTCGAGGAGCGCCTGGATCGGCATCACGCCGAAGACCGTGACGAGCAGGGAGCCAGGGAAGGTCAGGAGGTACAGCAGGGCCAGGTAGCCGTCAGCGGATGCGCCGGCTACACCGCGAACCAGGCCCGCCACGGCGATCAGAGCGAGGTACCCGAGAGCCAGGTTGCGCGCGAGGGGCACGGGGCGATCCTGGCGGGCGGGAGGCTTCAGGGGCATCGGCCGGGTTCCCTCTTCGTGGACGTGACGGGTTCGTGGACGTGACGGGGTACGGGCGGCCCGCGCCGTTCGAGGACACGGGCCTACCCCACTCCATCATTGAACACGTTCAATGTGGAAGCGAGGCCGTCGGGTCCCAGAACCCGACTCGCACCGGCGGCTCACCCCCTTCCAGAAGTTGGCGCCCAGCTTGTCCCAGCGCTTGCGGCCGGCCTTCTCGCTGCACGTCCGGTTGCAGGGAGCTCAACCACCCCGGCGCGTCGGAGGCGTGGACCACAGCCTTCCCGCCGGTGGACTGGGTGAGGGGGCGACCGGCGCCCCCGTCTACGGTGAGCGTGGTCTGCGGGGTGGCGCGCGGCGCCCAACCCTGCGGTGACCGAGGACTTCACCCGGCGGTCGGCGTCGCCGTAGGCGCCAACGCCAGCGCGGGTGCGCCGTGGGCCGCCTTGGCCGTGGAGGTGATTTCCGCCCCAACGGTTGCACGGGGAGACGGTGATGGGCAGTTCGACAGGGCTCGCGTCGCCGCCGGTGACGCCGCCCGGCACAATCGGCCGCGCGCACCCCGCCAGGGCCTCAGGCGGCAGACCCCAACACGTTCCGCACACACGGAACACCCCAGAGCCGCGCGGCCAGCGCGCCGGGGCGGCGCAGCCGCCCCGGCGTCAGGTACGCCCCCTTCGCCGGCGCGGTACACACCACGCCCGCACGAAGGACCGCCGACCCCTTCGGCCCTCCACATCACCAGCAGAGCTCACCCCCGTGCAGCTCAGCAGGTCGGAGCAGCCGCCACGGCCGACCACGACTCCCCTGGAGTCCGACCATCCCCACGGATCGCGCCACGACTGGCGCGGCAACACTAGAGTGGCGATGAATCTTGGCCAACGTACACCAAAGTAACGACACTCCGTCAACCAGAGTGTTCCACGAGCGACCCCTGTAGGCTTGGCCCAACACTCTGGTGGGGGGGACCGGCGTCACGAAAGGGAGGTCACGGACATGGACGATGACCAGTCACCCACCTTCGCTCAGCTCCTCGACTACCTCTTCCAGGAGGTCCACCCACCCTCAAGAGGCCCGTACACCTACGCAGAAGTCGCCGAAGGCATCCGGCAGGCCTCAGTCGGGGAAGGGCGTGGAGTGACGGCGAGCGCGATTCAGCAGCTACGTACCGGTGCGAAGCGCAACCCGACACGTCACACCATCAAGGCCCTCGCCGACTTCTTCGGCGTACCGGCCGGCTACTTCGTGGACGGAGCGGCAGCCGAACGCACCAAGGCGGAGATCGGCCTGCTCGCAGCCATGCGGGACCAGGGCGTCCGCAAGGTGGCCCTGCGCGCCAACGGGCTGAGCGTGGACAGCCTCAACATGCTCTCCACGGTGATCGAGCAGGCCAGGAGGCTCGAAGGCCTGGCCAACGACGAGTCATCCCAGGGGCTGAATCTCGACGACTGAGAGAGGCATGGCGGTGCGTGCACTTCGCGGCGGCGCTGGTGACGACAGCGCCGGGAGCATGGCGGCTGCCCTGACGAGAGCACCGGCCGCCGCTCCAGGGCGACCATCCGGCCAAGGCAGCACAACCTGATCCGACCAGGCGCCAGCGGCGGACCCACCGCAACCGGACACTGCGGTCGGCTACCGGCACCTTCGCGCACCCCTGCTTACCGGCCGCCGCCTTGCGCATGTGAGCATATGGGCCGGGTTCCGGACCTCATGGTGAGGTCCTCATCGGCCACCGGCGTTCGCCGCAGCGGTTTCAGGAAGGTACATGCATCTCGGGCAGCTCCGCGCCGCATGTGAGGAGCGGGTCGCGGCTCTAGGTCTTCCGCACCGCTTCAGCACGCGCGACCTCCGTGACGCCGCGTCAGAGGCCATCGGCCGGCCCATCCTGCTCCGCCCCCTGAGCACACTCGGCGTGAAGGACGCTCCGTGCGGCATACGCCTGCAGACTCCCGACGCGGACTTCCTCTTCTACGAGGAAGCCACGTCACCGCTGCACCAGAACCACATCCTCGCCCACGAGATCAGCCACATCATCTGTGACCACCCCGGCAGCCTGGAGCTGGACCAGGAAGCGGTACGAGCCATCGGTTTCAACCCGACCCTCGTCCAACGCATGTCCGGTCGCACGAGCTACAGCACCGAGGACGAACGCGAAGCCGAAGTGATGGCCAGCGTGATCCGACAACTCATGTACCGCGGACGCGAGCTGCCGCCGAGCCAGCCCGCACGAGGCACCGAGCGCTGGGAAGCGCTGTTCGCCGAGCCGCCGAGAAAGGTCCGCCGCCGGAAATGATCAATGTTCTCTTCTCGGGCACAGCCTTGGTGCTGTTGGCCTTCGCCGCCTACTGGGTCCGCGGGCGGGGCGGACACCGCCCCACCGGCGCATGGGCGATGGCGGCGCTACTGACCTCCTTCGCCCTGGCCTTCGCCTCCTACTCACCGATCGTGGAACGGGCAGTCGAGTCCGTCGTCCCGCACGTCGCCCGACTCCTCAGCAACACGTTCACGCTCGCCGCGGCCACCTCGGTCCTGGCCTTCATGTTCCAACTCAACCTGGAAGCGGACCGGGCCCGCCAGCAGATCCGTCTCCGCGTCATCGCGCTCGCCCTCGCCGTCACCGGGATGAGCGTCTTCTTCACCGCCGAACAACTCACCCACCGTTCACCCGTTCTGTACGCGTGCTACGTACTGATCTACATCACCTACCTGGGCTACACGGCCAAGGACTTCCTCCAACAGACCTGGGCGCAGTCCAAGCGCTCGCGCCGCCGGAGCCAGCGCATCGGCCTGCGTGTCACCTCGGCGGGATGCGCCTTCGCCCTCGTCTACGCGGGGTACAAGGTGTTCGCCCTGGTGTCCATCGGACTGGGTCTGGGCCTCATACCCGACCACGCCCGGTGCTCGACTGCGCTGACGCCCGCCCGCTGCGCCTTCAGCGTGACCGCTCCGGCCCTCGCCGTCCTCCTCATCACCGTCGGGCTCACCGTCCCCGCCCTGCTGTGGCCGATCAGCCGACTCCGCGCTCGACGCTGGGAACGCAGTTCCTTCGCCGCGCTGGAACCGTTGTGGAACGATCTGACCGCGGTGGTGCCCGAAGTGGTGCTCGACCCCACGGACGCCACGCCCGGCGCCCGTGCGGCCGACCTCGACTTCCACCTGCACCGGCGTGTGATCGAGATCAATGACGCGGTGCTTGCCCTGCGCCCGTACCGTTCCCTCCAGGTGCAGAAGAGCGCGATCGGCACGGTCGCCCGCCGGGGCAAGGCCGACACCTCCGAAGGGGGCGCAGAGGTGGAAGCAGCCGTTCTCTCAGCGGCCGTGACCGCGAAGAGGAGCGGAAGCACACCCCAGGACGAGGAGGCACCGCCGGCCGCCGGCACCCACACCCGCAAGGGCGACCTGCACGCGGAGACCGCATGGCTGCTGCTCGTCGCACACGCCTACCTCCGCCACCGCTCGCCGCAACGAGCGGAGCCCATCGATCTAGGTACGGCGGCCGGATCATGACCGACCCCCTGCGCGATCCGCTCTTCTTCGGCGACCCGTACTCCACCTACGACCGCTTGCGCAGCGCCTCGCCCGTCCAGAAGATTCCCACCGGGTCCGGGGGGCACTACTCGTACCTCGTCACCGGCCACGCCGAGGCCCGACAGGCCTTCACCGACCCCCGCCTATCCAAGGACACGGCTCGCTTCTTCGCCGGTCAGCGCTCGCGCCGCGACCTGCACCCGGCCCTCTCCAGGAACCTGCTCGCCAGCGACCCCCCGGAGCACACCCGCCAAAGGAGCGTGGCGGGAAGGCTGTTCACCGCCGGGCCCGTCTCGAAGCTGCGTCCCTACATCAGCGAGGTGGTCGAGGGCCTGCTGGCGGGATGGGAGTCGGGCACCCGGGTCGACCTGGTTCAGGGGCTCGCCGGCCCCCTCCCGGTCACCGTCATCTGTGAGCTCCTGGGAGTGCCCGAGGCGGACCGCCAGCAGGTCTCACAGTGGTCGAACGACCTGTTCGCGGCCGGTGAGCCAGAACGGATCGACGCCGCCTCCCACGCCATCGGCGCCTACATGGGCGAACTGGTGCGCAAGGCCTACGAGGAGCCCACGGGCGGCCTCCTCAACACGCTCGCCGAGCACGGCGAGGATGGCCGCCTCCACGAGGAGGAGGTGGTCTCGCTGGCCGCACTCCTGTTGGTGGCCGGGCACGAGACCACCACCAACCTCATCGCCAACTCGGTCCTGGCCCTGATCCAGCACCCCTCCTCACTGGCGAGGTTGAAACAGGAACCGGATCTCATCGCCGGCTCGCTGGACGAACTCCTACGCTTCGACTCCCCGGTGGGCATCGCGACCTTCCGTTTCAGTACGCAGGAGCTCCAGCTCGGTGGCACCTTGATTCCGGCAGGGTCCCCGGTGCTCATCGCCCCCGGCGCGGCCAACCGCGATCCGGCCGCGTTCGTCGAGCCGCAGCAGCTCGACCTCGGCCGCCGGGCCAGCGGCCACCTCGCCTTCGGGCACGGGATCCACCGGTGCCTGGGAGCCCCCCTGGCGCGCGCGGAGGCGGAGATCGCCCTGCGCGCCGTCCTCACCCGCTTCCCCGACATCCGCCTGGCCGTCCCGAGCGAGGACCTGGAGTGGCGCCGTACCCGTCTGATGCGGGGGCTGAAGTCGCTGCCCGTGCTCCTGTGACCGGGACTCGGGGACGCGCCGCGCTCGGTCGGCGACTCCCCCAGGAACCGGGAGGTCCTCCGGACGCCGATAGCGGCCCCCGCTGGTCGACGTCGGACCTCGGTGCCCGCGGCAGGACCTCGAACCACTGCGCTGGCACACCAAGGGGACGCTTACCTCAAATCAAGCTCAAGGATTCCCGGTCCACCAAACACCGAGAGGTGAATGCCGAGTAGCTTCACCGCTACCGATTCGCCCGGCGGGGCGGCGTGGTCATTGGTACCGCACGGCCGGCCACATGGGGAACTTCGGGTGGGTAGCCATCCAGGTGAGCAACATTCGCAGATGCGAGGAATTCCGTGAATCTTCAACCGCTCCACGAAGCCTGCGGCGCATCCGCTTCCCATCCGCGAAGAATTCGACGCCCACCCACGGCAACCCTGGCCGCACGCACGATTGTGCTGAGTGATGGGCGGCATGTGACTGTGGGGGATTTGATGGAAAGACCCCTCGCGAGCGCGCCGCCACTGCGGAGCCACACCCTGCCCGGACAGATCGATCACAACCAAGGCACCCCCTCCTCGACGGGGCGGCGCGCAGCGCCGGAGACGGCGCCCCACCAGGCACGAGGGAGCGCCCTTACGCTGGGCCCACTGGGGCGCAACGACGCCGCGGCGAGGCGTCGCGGCTGTCGCCGCACCCTCTGCGCACCATCCAGTTCCGGCGTGCGCACCAAGACTCCACCCACCTGTCGAGAACGAAGAGCTGAACGCCGAGAACCATGAGTCGAGCACCGGGAAACGAACCTACCTAAGAGTTTCCTGTGAGAACTTTGGTGAAATTTGAACAGAGTGGTGAGTTTGCTCCGCTGCCCGCTCCACCCTCTTTACGAAAAACTGAGCCCAGGGCCGTCTCGGAGTACCCGCGGGCACATTGCGTTGCTTGGCAGTAAGAGTGCCGGCGGGAGTAGCATTCCATACGCCAACTACTTGAGCGGTGGTCAGGATGCGCGGCACTGATTCACCGCTTTCACTACGCGATGTGCTGGAGAGGCAAGGATGGTCGGGCAAAGCGGCGGTATCACGGCGAGGCCCTGTCAACCGATAGTGTCCGCCAGGCTGTCCCCTCCCCCTCTGGGTCCGCTGGTGGACCGGCCCCGGCTCTACCGCCGGCTCGACGCCGGCGTGGCGGGCCACCTCACGGTGGTCGTGGGGCCTCCCGGCGCGGGCAAGACAGCGCTCCTGGCGTCCTGGGCGCGCTCCCATGTGGGCGGGCCCAGACACACCGCCTGGCTCACCCTGGACGCCGAGGACAATGACTCCGCACACCTGTTCGCACACCTGGAGGCAGCGCTGGGCCGGATCGGCGTGGCCACCCCCGCCACGCCGGACGGCTTCGAGCGCTCGGAAGGCGAGGCAAGCGTCCCGGCGCTGCTGAACGCGGTCACCGCGTTCCAGCGACCCGTCGTCCTGGTACTGGACGGGGTCCACGAACTCCACACCGGGCCCGCCTTGAACTCCCTGCTGCAGTTCACCCGCTACGCTCCCGCGTGCCTGCGCGTCGTGATGGCCTCGCGCAGGGAGCCGGAGTTGCCGCTGCACAAGTTGCGGGCCTTGGGCGACCTGACGGAGATCAGGGGCACCGACCTCGCCTTCACCCAGGAAGAGGCCACCGCCCTGTTCCATGCGCACGGTACGCAGGCCCAGGAGCAGCGGATGGCCCGGGTCATCGAGTGCTCCGGTGGCTGGTCCCTCGCCGTTCGCTATGCCGCCGCCCAACCGATGCGTGACACCAGCCACAAGTCATGCCTGGAAGGGTGGTCCCAAGCCATCCGGTCCTGTTCCGACTTCTTGATCTCGGAACTGCTGGAGCCGCTGCCCGTGGAGCACCAGGACGTGTTGCTGCGTACCAGTGTGCTCACCGAGTTCAGCGCCTCACTGGTGCGAGCGCTGACGGGACGGACCGATGTGCACCGCACCCTGCGGATGCTGGCTACCGTGTACGACTTGCTGGACCGCGACGACGAGTGGACCTACCGGCTGCCCAACCCGTTGATCCGGGGAGTGCTCTGCCGGGAGCTGGTCGAGCGGTGCGGTGAGGACGAGGTGGTCCGCCTGCTGCGGACGGCCTCCGACTGGTACGAGGAGGCGGGGCACCACTCCAGGGCGAGGGAGCACGCGCAAGCGGCGAAGCGGCATGCCGCACGATCGGATTCCGAACCCGGGATTGTCTTCCCGCCCTTCCTGGCGGCGGACCAGGCGCAGGGGCGGCCCTCCCGAGAAGAGGAGGAGGCCGTGGTGACGTCGTCACCCGCTCCCCTGGTGACGGCATCACCCGTTCCCGCGCTGGCGCCGTCACCCGTTCCCGTGGGGACGGTCCCCGCCCGTCCCTCCTCCTCCGTCCTCGCCGGGTACGCCCCGGGGGCAGAGGAGCCGCTGACGCCGACCGAGCTGGACGTCCTGCGGCTACTTCCCCTGGGTTGGACCCTGGATGAGATCGCCGTGCAACGCCACGTCTCCCTCAACACGATCAAGACGCAGGTGAGGGCGATCTACCGCAAACTCGGGGTGAGCAGGCGGCGTGACGCCCTTGTCGTCGCCGCCGCGCGCGGCATGCTCTGACCGTCTTCCTGCCGGGCCCGGTTGCCTCCGGTTCCGCCGCTGAGGCACTACCGCACCAGCTGTTGCGTCGCACCCCAGCGGGTGTCGAGCCACCTTTCGGAGCGTGTCGGCACGAGGGCGTTCTGGCCGCGGGGTCGCCGCTGACACGTGATGTCACTAACCCCACGCATTTCACCTCCGACGTGTGATGTCCCGCCAGAGACCGGGCGGTTGTCTAGAGCCATCACCACAGTCCACGCGAAGGAGGCGGGCGGTGCGGGACGACGGCCAGCGCAGGGGCAGCAGCAACGAGCTCGACGGGCTCAGGCGGTTGGAAGCAGTGAGTGGACCGGCTGTCCGACCGGTGCGCGGCTCCTCCCGACTACCACCACTTCCGGGGGAACCCCCCTACTCGGTCTTCGTCTCCTCGATCGGCGACCCGACCGTCCTGTGGTCCGATACTCCCGCGCAGCCTCGGGGGCTGGACGGCGCGGGCGGCGGCGTCGACGCGGAGCGGGCACGGCTGATCAGCATCGCGGAGGCGGTGGAGCGGTACACCAACGCCTTCTACCAGCCGCACATGGTGCGGTGGGCGTCCGCCGACGAGCTCGGCGACGAAGCTGTCTCCTTGGAGGCACTTCCGCGCTGCTCGGCCACCGAACTGGCCGACGAGGCGAACTGGCTGATCGATCCGGACCCCTCGCTCCCCCAACGCTGGGTACGCGGCTGGTCCCTCACCAGGCAGCGCCCGGTGTGGGTCCCGGCCAGCTACGTCTGGTTGTTCACGGCGCACGAGGCGATCGGTGAGCGGATCGCCAACCCGATCTCCACCGGCTGCGCCGTGCACGGTGACGTACAACGGGCCCTGGTCAACGGAATCTGCGAAGCGATCGAGCGTGATGCCATCTCACTGGTGTGGCTCCAACAGCTGGAGCTACCCGAAATCGACCTCGCGGACGATCCCGCTTTCCGCGCACAACGCGCCCTGGTGCGCGACGGATTCGTGGAGTACCGATTCTTCGATGCCACGACCGACGTCGGTGTGCCCACGGTCTACGCGGTCGTGCTCAGCGACCACCACCGCTCCCTGGGACAACTGGTGATGTGCGCGTCGGGCCCGGATCCCGTCGACGTGGTCCGCAAGATCTACCGCGAGGCCGCGTCGTCAAGAATCGCGCTCCAGGCCTCACACCCGGTGCCCGAGGACCCCCAGGACTTCACCAGCGTGCTGCACGGCGCCATCCACATGGGGCGTCCCGAACGCCGCGAGGCCTTCGACTTCCTCCTACGGCGGCCCCGCCCCACGCGGGCCCTGGCCGAGTTGCCCCGGGCGTCTGGCACCGATCCCGACGAGCAACTCAGCTGGCTGGTGGCTCAGCTGGACAAGGTGGATGCCGAGGTGATCGCCGTGGAGCTCACCACCTCGGAGGCACGCCTCGCGGGCCTGCGGTCGGTACGGGTCATCGTTCCCCAGCTGATGCCGCTGTCCTTCGTCCACCGCAACCGGTACCTCGCGCACCCCAGGCTCTACCGCGCGCCGCGGGCCATGGGCTTCCAAAGCCACCCCGAGCATGAACTCAACCGTCACCCCCAGCCGTTCGCCTGACGGCGGCCCCGCAAACGACCTCTGGCCCGTCTCTCCTCTGCGCCCTTAGGGCCGTTGCGGTTTTCCGTCAGCGACCGGGAGGCAGTCGAGTCGGTGTCGATGCCGACCGTGGCGCCCTCGTGGCACAACCCGTCCGGTTCCGGGTGCCGGAGTCCGGATCTACGCAGATGTGCCCTCTCGATACTTCGAACGCACTCAGAACAGGCTAGTTGACCATGCGTCACTTCATGTCACCGGTCACCTGTGAGCAGCAGCGCCACTCCTCCAGGGCGGTCCGCACCCCCCGCGCCGATGCGGACCGCGGGTGCACCTCATGGCCGCGCCCCGGTCCCGGCGCAAGCGGCGCGGACCGAGCCAGATGAACAGGGCGCCCCACAGCGGCTCCGGGGGCCGCGACCGCACCCACCGCATCGCGAACCTCCCTTGTGCGACCACCAGCAACAGGACAAACCCAAGGAGAACGTCCGTGCCGTCCAACACAGAGCCCACCCACATCCTGTGGACCGGTGCCTTCGGCCGGAGCGTGGCCGACCACCTGTCCAGCACGCTCGGTTGGCAAGCGTCTGCCACGGACGCCCTGGGGCGTAGATCCGCGGAGTGGCCCCACGCCGGGCTCCGCATCGTCGCCACCTGGCGTCACGAGACCGCCCTCCTGGCCCGGGTCGCCCGGCTGCACGCCTCCTGGGGTACGGTCTGGCTCCCCGTGGTGCAGGAATTCCCGGTGATCCGAGTGGGACCCCTCGTGGTCCCCGGCGAGGGCCCCTGCTACTCCTGCTATCTCAGGCGCAGGGAGCAACACGAGCAGGGACGCGTCGTCTCGCAGGCGCTGGAGGCCTCGTTCGAGACCTCGCCGCAGAACGGAGTCGGCGGCTACGCCGACGCCCAGGCGATGATCGCCGCTGGCGTGACCGCCGACCTGGTGGCCCGCTACCGAGCGGGCCAGCAAGTCGAACCCGGCCGTGTGGTGTTCTACAACGTACTGACCCGTTCGCTCTTCGCCGACACGGTCATCGGTGTCCACGGCTGCCGGGAGTGCGGACCACCCCTCGACCCCGATGACGGCTGGCGCGGCCTCGCCGAAGAACTGGCCGGACCCGTGACCGCGGGACTGGGAGGCGCCCGGTGAACGCGGTAGCCAGCGACAGCCCCAGGCGCGGCACCCCCGCCGCCGTCCTGGCCGCCGCGGTACAGGGCGACCCCCAGTTCCGGGTCCCCGAGCTCCCGCAGCTCTGCCGCGGCCTGCACATCGTGTCCACCCCCGACGGGGTGGTCATCGACGGTGGCGCCGAACGTCAGCATCTGCGCGGAGGGTCGGCTGCCGTACTGCGGCAGACCCTGTTCCCCCTGCTTGACGGCACCCGGGACCACGCGGCTCTGGCCGAGGCCACCGGATGGAGCCCGCAAGCCGTCGGTCAGGCCGTGGCCACGCTCTACTTCGGCGGTGTTTTGGAGGACGCGGGACAGGCGGTCGCCCAGCCGGAGGGGGCCGGTCCGTCTGCGTCCGCGGCGATCTGGATGTCCCGAACGCTGGACTGTAGCCGAGTCCACGCACACTCCAGCCTGATGGCGCAGGCCGCGAGGGCGGCTCAGGTCAGGCTGGCGGTCCGCCGGCCCTGGCGCTCGATGTTGAAGACCGCCCTCGCCGACCTCGGCATCACCGACGTCTCGCACACCACGCCGACCGCCGCGCACACCCTGGCGAAGGACGCCCTGCTGGTAGTTGATCTCGCCGCTCCCACCCAGACGGTCGAACAGCTGGTGGGAGTCGCAGCGACCCGCGGGCTGCGCCTGCTGCTGGTGGACGAACGCGATGGTCGCGTCCTCGTGGGTCCCCTGGTCGACCCCACAGCGACGGCCTGCGCGCGCGACGCCCGCGCCGCGGTCAGCCCTCAGAGCGACCCCGAGCTTTGGTCAGCGACTCCCACGCCGGGCTCCCTGGTCGGCGCCGGGCTGATCGCCGAGGAGATCAGGGCGCTGCTGCTACGCAACGAGCCGGCCCAGTCCCTCGGCGGGCAGGTGGTGGTGGACATAGTGGACGCGACGACCACGACGTACAAGCTCACGCCCGAAGCGGACTGCCCGACCTGCTACCCCACCTCCCGCGAGCGCACCGAACACCCGTCGGCGGCGCCGCTGCACTACGAACACGCCGTCGGCTTCCCGCCGCGACACCTGGTGAACCCCAAGGCCCACCAGCACCACTTCCGGCCCGAGAACGTCGGATTGCAGTTCGAACACCTGCGGTATCCGAGTAATCCGCAGCACCAACTGCCCGAGGTGAACCTGGCCGAACTGGAGGCCCTTGCCACCGCCGAACGGCCGGTGGACTGGCCCACCGCGCTCGCAGCGGCGCTCCGCTTCACCGTCGGGCTACGAGCGCCCGTCGACGCCGGCGAATCCACCGACCCCAGCCGGGTCAACCGCTGGTCGCCCAGCGGCGGAAACCTCGGCTCCTGCCACCTCTACACCGTGCTCCGAGGCGTGCCGGGCCTGGCTGACGGCATCCACTACTACGACGCCGCCGCGCACGCGCTGACCGCTATGCACCCCCACCCCGACCACGCCCGCACCCTGCTGACCACGCTGGGAGCCCCACCGCCTCAAGCCGACGAGGAACCCCAGGCGTACCTGCTCTTCTCTTCGGACATCGCACGGGTGGCCCGCAAGTACGGGCCCTTCTCCTATCGGGTCGGGAATCTCGACACCGGTTGCGCCCTGGCCCAGTTGGCCCTGGTCTCCTCGATCGCCGGATTCGCGGTCAGCCTGCTGGACGCCCACGGACTGTCATCCCAGCGGGAGTTGGTGACCGGTGCCAGTGGTCCCGCGCTTCTGACCGCCGCAGTGCGGCTTCACCTGGAAGGGAGCAGCTCATGCCGTTGATCGACATCGGCCGTCTCACCGAGGACCTCTTGACCGCGCCCGCGACGCCCACGGCGCTCCCCGCGCCGGGGCTCTCGCCCCAGGTGGCGGCCAGGACCCCGGGCAGCCCCGTGCGCGCCCTGCGCCGCAGGGGGGCGGTACGTGCCTGGTCCCGCGAGCCCTTGGACGAGGCGTCCCTGGCGCGTGCCCTCGACTACGCCTGCGAGCAGGACGGGCGTCTTTGGCAGCCAGCCCATCCCGCGCTGCCCGCTCCGGTCGCGTCCGTTCTCGCTCATGACGTCCATGACCTCCCCAGAGGCGTCTACCAGTACGACACCGCGGAGCGGCAACTGAAGCCGGAGCCCCGCGAACTGCCGCCGCTGGAGAGCCTGGTACTGCAACTGGAGTTCGCGCAGGCTCCCGTCGTGATCGTTGTGCACGGCGACCTCGCCACGGCCGTGGCACGACACGGGGTGGCAGGGCATCGACAACTCCTGTGCCGTGGAGCCGCCTTCGCTCACTCTATTTGGCTGGCCGCGCTGTGCGGTGACGCCGTCGGCTCGGTCTTCGCGGGCGTGTTGAGCGCCGCCGGTCGCACCCATCTCGACCTCGACGGTGCCGCCCGGGCCCAACTCCTGGGCCTTGCCCTGGGCCACCCCAGGCGGGCGACCTCACCCGGTGAGGGCGACCGGCGGTGACCACGCAGACGGCCGGCGAGGCTGCCGGAACCCCATCGCGCTCCTGGCTCGACACCGAACGGCTCGCGGTCCGGGCCGACATCGAGATCACCGAAGGGCTCAACGACGAACCCCTTGCCTACGACCCCGCCAACGGCCACTACACCCGGCTCTCCCGCAGCGGGGCAGCCATCCTCAAGGCGATCGACGGCAGCATGACGGGAAGGGAGTTCGCCTTCCGCGCTGTTCGAGCCGACGGACCCGGTGCCGGCGGAAACGCCGAACAGGTGGTGCTGGACTTCCTGGGGGAGTTGAGGGCCGCGGGGCTCCTCACCGTTCCGCCGGCGCACGGACGGGAGGAGGTGTCCGTCAAGTTCGCCCGGAACAGCCACATGCCACGTCGGCCCTTGGTGGGTCCGGCCGTGAACAGCGCACTCGATCCCGTGGTCACGTTGCTCCGTCGTGCACCGCGCGTGTTCGGCGCCTTGTGGGCCGCGGCGGCCATCGGCAGCCTGACGGCCGCTGGGGCGGTGCTCGCCTCACCCGCGGCGTCCGACGGACCGAGCCTGTCCACCCTGGGGTGGGGATGGGCCCTGATCGTCTGCCTCATGGTGGTGCAGACGGTGCTCCACGAGCTGAGCCATGCGGTGGCCTGTCGGCTCTATGACGTACGGGTCCGGGAAATCGGCATCGGCCTGCTGTTCTACGTGGTGCCGGCGGCCTATGTGGATCGCACCGACGCCTATCGGCTGCGCACCCGTGGCCCCCGCGTGGTCATCGCGCTGGCGGGCGTGGCGCTGGACGTGCTGTGGCTCGGCGGCTGGTCCCTGCTCGCCCTGACCGCGCAAGGCTGGGCCGCGCATCTGGCAGTGGTGGTGGTCTGGCTTCAACTAGGCATGCTGCTGGCCAACTTGAACCCGCTACTCCCCACCGACGGCTACCACGCATTGGAGGCCGGGTTCGGTGCGGTCAACCTCCGCTCGCGGGCCCTGACAGCGCTGCGCTGCCGCTTCCTGCGCCAGACACCCCCGAGTTGGCTGGCCGCCCGTAGCCGCTCCCAGCGGGTCCGCTACCAGGTCTTCGGACTGGTCTGCCTGGTCTACGGCCTGGTCATCGCTGCCTTCTGCCTCCGATCGCTGGTCCTGCTCGCGGGGTGGTTGACATGACGTGGACCCTGCTCAGGAACAGCGCCGTGGACACCGCCAGCCGCACCCTGGTCGAGGGCCCCGCCCTGGCACGGGTGGCAGGGCTACCGGCCCGATCGGTCTCGCCCCTGGCGGCCGAGTCGCTGGCGCGTCTCCTCGACGGCACGGCGGCTGCTCGCACCGGCCTCCACTCCCTTGGCCCCGAGGTCTCCCAACTGCTGTACACGGCCGTACCCCTGATGGACTCGGCGGCCGACCGTCGGGCCGTCCTGCGCTGGCGCCGGGCCGCGCACGCCGGCACCGCGATACCCGTACCCCCCGCCCTGCTCACCACGGTGACCACCGCCCTCCACGAGGAACGAACACGACTGTCAGCACTGAGCCGTTGGGTCGACCGGGCCGAGCAGCTGCGCAAGCACCGTGCGGACCTGGAACAGGCCGTGACCCACACCCGCACAGCGCAAGAACGCTGCCTGCGCGCCCTCATGGCGGAACCGGCGGTGACCCACGCCCTCTCGGTGGTCTCCCCGGTGTTCTACACCAGGACGACCAAGACCCGAGCGCTGGACCGGGGCGAACGGGTCACCGCATACGGATACGCCGTGCGCAGTGCGCTGAAGGCCAGCCCCCTCTCCTCACTCACCGAGGTGGTCGTCCCCGGTCTTCACCACGGCGACCGGGTGCGCGTCAGCCTGCACCCCCTGGCCGGCCGGATGCTGCTCCACGCGGCGGCTCCGCGGGCAGACGTGAGGGACCTGCTGATCTGGCGGCTCAACGACTCCTTGAGGGGATCGGAGGAGGACGCCCGGATCAGCGTGCCCCTGCTGTCGGTCAGCGACGGCTGGGCCTGGTCCCACCAGGAGATGGTGGACGCCCGCCATCGGCCGGACCTCCTGGATCTCTTCGGTGGCCCCATCGGCTCCACGGCGATCGCCCAACTGCCCGCGCGCCGGTTGGAGCGTTACCTGGCGGCCGGTGTGGTCGACCTCGACGACCCCTGCCCGACGGAGGACCTGCTGCCCTGGCTCGCAGGCGTACTGAGCACCGCGTCCGACCACCCCGGCAGGACAGCCGCCGGCCGACTGACCGAGGCGACCGCCCACCTCGCGCGGATCACCGACGGCACCCCCCACCAACGGTCCGCCGCACTGCGTGCGCTGCGCGCCGCCCTCGCCGACGCCCTGCGGGAGCTGGGCGCGCCGGACGAGTGGCCCTTGAACGACGTCACGCTGGTCTACGAGGACCACGCCGGCTCGACCCCGGTCCCCCAACTCGACGCCGACGCCCGCGGGACCTTGCTGCGCCACGCCGAGTCCGCCTGCGCGTCCCTACAGGTCTCCCCGGAGTACCAGGCCCTGACGGACGCCTTCGTCGCCCGCTTCGGCGCCGGCGGTGTCTGCCGGGACGTCTTCCGCTTCTGCTGTGAGGTCGCCGAGCCAGCAGTACGGCAGCCCGGGCCGGCAGGAGTGCGGGGCGCCCAAGCCGGTCGATCAAGTTGCCTCCCCTCCCTGTCGATCCTGTGGCAGACGGCCCGCGGTGCGCAGGACGGCCCCCTGATCGTGGTCAACCAGATCTCCTCCGGCTGCGGAGCCCTGGCCGCTCGTTTCCACCGGCTACTCGACGGGCCCGACCGCACGGGGTACGCCGACCGGCTACGGGACTGGATCACCACCTTGTACCCGCGGGCCGAATGTCTTGAGTTCGTACCCGCTCGGGAGGCCAACCCGCTCCAAGCCGACAGCAGCGGTCTGCTGCCCGCGCTGCAATGGCCCGGTACGGCGCGGCCCTTCGGTTCCGGCATCGCGGTGACGGAGCTTGAGCTCGTCCACGACGCCGAACGCCACGCCCTGGAACTGCGCCGCCCTGGAGCCTCGGTGGTCGCCCCCGTCTATCTGGGCACCGTCCCGCGTCATTTGGTGGGCGGCGCCGCCCGGGTGCTGCTGACCCTGGCGGACCCCTGGTGGCTGCCACCGGGGCATGCCGACGGCACCCGTACGGACGGTGCGACCAGCCAGGGGTTCGGGGCCTTCCCTCGACGCAGCGTCGGGCCCGTGGTGGTGCGCCGAGCCCACTGGCGGCTGGGGAGTTCGCAGGTTCCGCGGCGGGGCACCGGCGAGGACTGGCCCGAGTTCCTCGAACGCATGGACGGCTGGCGCCGGTCCCACGGCATGCCCGCCGAGGTCTACGTACGTTGCGAGCCCGGTTTTCCCCGACGCGACGCGCTGCGCAAGCCGCTCTGGATCGCCTTCGCCTCCCCGGTGGGCCTTGAGTCCCTCCACCGGCTGACCGAGCGACCAGACGTACCGGTGGTCTTCACCGAGTGCCTGCCCGATCGACAAGACCCGACGGGCCGCGCCGGTTCAGGAGACAGGGTCGCGGAACACTGCCTGCACATCACCCACCCCTCCACCACGGCCGAATCCGGGAGGGGCTGATATGACCACGTCGGAATGGCTGTACGCGCGCCTACACCACACCAGCCACCAGCACGGGGAAATCCTCGCGGGCACCCTCGTCCCGGACTGGGTGGCGGCGGCCGAACAGCTCGGCGCCACAGGCTGGTTCTTCATCCGCTACGCCGACACGGCCGGCCCCCACCTACGCCTGCGCTTCTACGGGCCCCCGGCCGCGCTGGACGCCTGCTGGAGCGCCGGACGGGAGCTGTGGCGCCGGGCCGACGACGAGCGGGGCGCACCGGGCGAGGTTCACCGGATCCACCCCCTCGCCGAGGACTTCACCGCCCGACGCGGTTCCCGGCACCTCTCCCTGGGCGTCTACAGCAGGGAACACCACTACTACGGTTCCCCCGCGGCCACCCGGATCGCCGAGGAGGTGTTCCAGGCCAGCAGTCAGGTGGCGCTCGACACCGTGGCGGCCACCGGCGCGGACCGCATCACAAGGGCCCTGCACGCGATTGGGTTCCTCCGCGCCTGCACCAGCTCCCTCGGCCCGCACCAGCGCGACCGCATCTGGCGGCTGCACTGGCAGCACTGGACGGCCGCCCTGGGCGAAGACCCCGAGGCGTTGGAGCGGACCCGGGAATGCGCCACACACCTGTCCCGCACCTCGCCTTCACGTACCACCGGCCCGGCCGAACCCCTCATCCGCCTGGCCGGCCAGGTGGTCGAGGGGGTCCACCGGGCACTGGCCGTGGACCCCGAAGCGGTGGCCTCACGGCTGCTGCTGATGCACATGCACATGACGCTCAACCGACTCGGATTCCTCCCCCTGGAGGAAGCAGTACTCGGTCGGGCCGCCCACGCAGCGGACCGGAGCGCAGCAGCCCACCTCCAAGCCCCCGGGAACGCACCGCCGCCACCTACAGGAGCCGGTGAGCACCCGGGCCCAGAACCGACGCACACCCAGTGCGCCGAACCGGTCCGCCACGACCGGAACCCGTCAACCAAGAAGGGAAGAACCACATGAACGACCTGGACCTGCGCCTGGAGCAGGAAGCACCCGAGATCGAAGTCCTGCCGGACAGCCACTCCGCGGGGTCTTGCGCGGGCTGCATGAGCACCGCGGGCTCCTTCTCCTGCCCCGCAGGGTCCATCGGCAGCGCCGGTTCCGCCAGCAGCTCCGGCTGACAAACCGCACCGCACACGGGACCACCTGACATCCGGCCAGCACATGCCGGCCCCGACCACCGCGACCACGGTCGCCCAGTACACAACAGGAGAGCTGTCATGAACGATCTCGATCTGCGCCTGGAGCAGGAACTGCCCGAACTCGAAGTGCTCCCCGAGGAGTACTCCGCGGGCAACGTCTCCTGCGCCGCCACCGTGGGCTCCGGCTCCTGCCCCGCCATGACCTGGGGCACCGCGAGCACGCTGAGCTCGAAGTAGACCCACGAGCAGAGCGGCGGCCCCGATCTGGGTGAGGGGCCCCGCTCCCCCAACCGCCCACGGCCACAAGGAGAGCCCCATGTCGCACGTACACGATCTCGAACTCATCCTCGAACAGGAACTCCCGGAACTGGAGCCGTTGCCGACCGCCCAGGCGCCCGGCAGCACGCTCGGCAGCGCCAGCTCCATCAGCTGCGCGTCCTGCCCGGCGGGTTCCATGAGCAGCGTCGGTACCGCCGGCAGCCACTGAGGCCACGGCCCGGTGGGTCCGCCCGACCCGGAACACGTCCACAGGTGGGACAGGAGTCCCCTCACATCACACCAAGCAGGAGGTAACCATGTCCGAGAACATCAACGACGGTCGGCTGACCCCGATCCTCGCACTCGACCTGAGCCTGGCCCAGGAACTGCCGGAGCTGGAGGTGCTGCCGTCGGCGCACGCACCGGGCAGCACCGCCGGCACCGCCGGCACCGGAAGTTCCATCTCCACCCCCTCAGGCACCTTCTCCAGCGCCGGAACAGCAAGCAGCGCGTGAGCACCGCCCGGCCCCGTCCTGATCGCCTGATCTGAACGGGCCGGCGGGGGAGGTCGGTTGGTGCCGCTCCGCACGAACCGGCCTCCCGCTTGACGCGGAACGGCACACATCACCCGCCCCGACCTCGGCTGCTGACGCTGTGGTGGACCACCGAGACCTGCTCGCATACGTCGAGCCGGGTCGGACCGCAGCACGCCACCCCGGCGCGGGATGGGCAGGGCGGCTGCCGACGGTGGCGGGCCCGTTCATAGACTCCCCATGTGAACAACACCTTCCGTTGCACCCACTGCGGCACCGTCGGCCTCGAACCGGGATTCGTCGAGGACAGCGGGGAGCACTCCCGCGGCTACGCACGATGGATACAGGGCGCCCTCGAACGCGGCCCCTTCGGGGGCGCCAAGCGTCTGGGGAGACCCCACTGGCAGATCGACGCCTTCCGCTGCCCCAACTGCGCCCATCTCGAACTCTTCGCTGGCACACGCGTCTGAGCCCCTTCGCCAGACCCGGTCCGCTGCCGCCGCGGCGGACTCGCCGCGGCCCTGTCCCGCCACCGCAGGCAGGCAGCAGCGTCCGAGCCGGCGCCTCTCAGCTACCGGTGCCCCAACGGGCGGATGCAAGCAATCGCCCTACGGCGAGCGGGTTTTGTCGGCGAAGGCGCCGAACTGGCCGGCCAGCGCGCAGGGTGCCGCCTGAGCGCCCCGCCGTAGCTGCCCGGTGCCCGTTCGACGGCCGCTCCCGCGGCACCCAGCACGTTGCCCTCACGCATCGTGCACAGCCGCCCCCAGCGACTCCTGGCTGGTTCTCGTCGGTCGGTCGGCCTGCCGACCATGGTGAGCTCGCTGGTCAAGGGGCGTTCACTGTACGTCACAACGACCAGGTGGGTAGGGTGCAGCGCAGCAACGGGGCGCGACCGGACCGGGCGGATCGGGGGACGGTAGGTGGGATGGCGCGAGGAGATCGCCTCGGCTCTCGGCGAGTGGATCGCCGTCGAGGGGGGCGCCGGAAGGCAGGCGCGCTGGCAGCGCGTCGGGCGGGCGGCACCCGGCGGTGATCCCGGTCGTTACGTGGTCGACCTACGGGGCTCCGACATCGGACCGGAACAGCTGGACTCCCTGAGGCTGGCCGGACCGGACGATGATGACGTCGAGACCAAGGGTTTCGCCGTCTCCGAGACCGCGCAGAACGGCTCCCTTCTCACGTTGCGGGTACCGGAGTTCACCGAGATCGCCGACCCCTACCTGTGGATGCTCAAGCAACCGCCCACCTTCCTGGTCGAGGCTCTGCGTGACGGCATCGCGGGACTGGGCGAGCATCCCCTCGCCACTGCTCTCGCGGCCGGCACGATCGGCGGCCCTTCGGCCCACGCCGTCGACCCGCCGGGATTCCATCCCGCCCAGGCGGACGCGTACCGGGCCTGCCTCGGCGAGGGTGTCCACCTGGTCTGGGGGCCGCCGGCGCCGCACTGCGCGCGCGTGAGGTCTCCGTGTTCCTCTCCCACGCCTCCCTCTCCGCCGAAGAACGAGCGCGATCGGAGCAGGCGTTCGCCGAGGCCCGTGACTGTGTGATCGTGGCCACCTCCACCCTTGAGCTGGGCATCGACGTGGGTGATCTGGACCGGGTCGTCCAGATCGACTCCCCTGCCGCCGTCGCCTCGTTCCTACAGCGCATCGGACGTACCGGACGCCGGCCGGGATCGGGCCGCAACTGCCTCTTCCTCACCACCCGCAAGGACTCCCTGCTCCAGGCCGCCGGCCTGTTGTTGCTGTGGAGCCGGGGCTGGGTGGAACCCGTGGTTCCGCCACCCGAACCCCGCCACCTAGTCGCTCAGCAGCTACTCGCCCTCACCCTCCAGAAGCACACGCTGGGGGACCGGCTGTGGGCGGAGGAGTGGAACGGACTGGCGCCCTTCGACGCTTCCGCGGCTCCCATCCTGCGCCATCTGGTGAGCGAGGGGTTCCTCGACTCCGACGGGGGCCTGCTGTTCATCGGTCCGGAAGCGGAACACCGCTTCGGGCGACGTCATTTCATCGAACTGACCGCCTCGTTCACGGCGCCCCCGCAGTTCACCGTACTTTCCGGGCGCACTGAAATCGGCCAGGCGGATCCGGCCGTACTAACCGAGGAACGGCCCGGGCCCCGCCGACTGCTCCTGGCTGGGCACAGCTGGCAGGTGACGTACATCGACTGGGGGCGCAGGCGCGTGTTCGTCGAACCCGTGGAGGGCGGAGGCCTCGCCAAGTGGTCGAGCGGCACGCCCACCGGCCTCTCGTACGCGCTCACCCGTGCCATGCGGGAGGTGCTGCTCGGCGCCGACCCACCCGTCTCCCTGACCCGCAGGGCTGCCGTGGCCCTGCAGGAGTGGCGTGATGAGGAAGCACCCCATACCGTCCACCCGGGCGGGACCCTGATCAACCGGCGCGGGAAGGACGTCCGCTGGTGGACCTGGGCCGGCTACCGCACCAACGCGACTCTCGCCGCCACACTGTCCGCCGCAACCGACCCGGTCCAGCAACCGACCGACTGCTACGTGCGCCTGCGGGAGGACCTGACACCGCATGCGTGGCGGGCCGCCAAAGACGCTGCGCGCTGTGCCTCCTCCCTGGTCCTGCCGGACGTCGACCAGCGGGCCGTACACGGCCTCAAGTTCTCCACGGCGTTGCCCACCCGCCTGGCTACGGCCGCACTGGCCGCCAGGCTCGCCGACTTCGACGGGGCGCGCCGGACGCTGGCCGAGTCCACACGGTTCGCTTCAGACCAACGGTGATGCGGCTGATGGTCGACACCGGCGGCCTGGCCGCGCACCCTGCCCGCCCACCCTCAGCTCGGTGAGGGCGTCAGGGCGCGCGGAGAGCTGCGGCGCATCCGGTGCGGACGTGCCTTCCAGCGTGCGCCGGTCAGGCCTCTTCCCGCACCGGCTCCAGGATCGCGACGCACTCCACATGATGGGTCATCGGGAACAGGTCGAAGGCCCTAAGGGTACGCACCTTGTACCCGTTCTCGCGGAAGTACCCGAGGTCGCGGGCCAGGGCCGCCGGGTCGCAGGCGACGTAGGCGATGCGGCGGGCGCCGAGGGAGGACAGGTGCTTGACCGTCTGCTTGCCTGCGCCCGCGCGGGGTGGGTCGAGGACGATGAGGTCGCACTCGGTGATCCGGGTCCGGGGCAGGATCTGCTCGACCTTGCCCTGCTCGACGCGGACCCGCGGCATGTCCTGGAGGTTGTGTCGGGCGTCTTCGACGGCCCGCTTGCTGGACTCGATGCCGAGGACCGCTCCGTCCTCGCCCACTCGCTCGGCGATGGCGCCGGCGAAGATGCCGACCCCGCAGTACAGGTCGAGGGCCATCTCGCCCTTGCGTGGCATCAGCCCCTGCATGACGGCCTTGATGAGGGTGTCGGCGGCCTGCGGGTGGACCTGCCAGAAACCGCCCATGCCGACGCGGTAGGTGCGGCCGTCGGCGCGTTCGCGAACGAAGGCCCGCCCGTGGACGCGGTGGACCCCGCCGTCCTTCTCCTCCACCCGCAGCACCGAGACCGGCTTGTCGAGTTCGACGAGCGGGAGCCGTCCGCCGGGGCGGGGGGTGAGGACCACCTGACGGTCACTGGAGCCGGTGGCGGCGATGGCTTCCACGCTCGCCATCTGTGGCCATTCACGCTTCTCGATGCCGAGTTCGCTGACGCCCTGGGCGGCGATCATGCAGTGGTCGACGGGCTCGACGTCGTGGGAGCGGTGCTTGCGTAGCCCGACGCGTCCTTCCTCGTCGATCGCGTACTGGACGCGGGTGCGCCAGGCCGGCACCTGACCGGCGGGAAGCTTGTCGCCCTCGGCGGGCATCACGGTGCCGTCCCAGCCTGCCTCTTCGGGGGTGAGACCGGCGAGCCTTTGCAGTTGCTCGGCGATGACCTCGCCCTTGAGCCGGCGTTGGGCGCCGGGCTTGGCGTGCTGCCAGTCACAACCACCGCACTTGCCCGGGCCCGCGAAACGACAAGGTGCCTCGACCCGGTCCTTTGAGGCTTCGATCACCCGGACCGCGTCGGCGCGCAGGTAGCGGGAGTCCTCCTCGCCCTCGGTGACCCGGGCGATGATCTTCTCGCCGGGCAGCGTGTGCCGGACGAAGAGCACCCGGCCGTCGGCGGTACGGGCGATGCAGTGGCCACCGTGCGCGACCGGTCCGACCTCTACCTCGTACTCCTCCCCAACCAGTGACTGCTTCTCGGTGGGTGTGGTCATACGGGGTCACTCCATGGGATCTGAGGGTGAGCCGACCAGGAGGGCCGGGCGCGACCGGTCAGTCTACGTGGGTTGCGACGGTGTGCACGCCAGCTGGCGTCCCTGCGGGTCAGCCCTTGTTGGTGGGTTCCTTCGAGCGGGTGTCCACCGGGCCGCGGCGGACGGCTCCGGGCGCGTTCCAGTCCTGGCGCTTCTTGGCCCGCTTCTTGGCGAGTTCGGAGGACTGGAGCTGGTACGGCACGGAGGTGACCATCACGCCGGGGGTGAAGAGCAGGCGGCCCTTGAGGCGCAGGGCACTCTGGTTGTGGAGCAGGTGTTCGTACCAGCGGCCCACGACGTACTCGGGGATGTAGATGCTGACGGCGTCGCGCGGGTTCTCGCTGCGCAGGCCCTTGACGTACTCGACGACGGGCCTGGTGATCTCGCGGTAGGGGGAGTCGAGGATCTTCAGAGGGACGTTGATGCCGCGCCGTTCCCATTCGGCGCGAAGCGCCTTGGTCTCCTCCTGGTCCACGCTGATGCTGAGCGCTTCGAGCGTGTCGGAGCGGGTCAGTTTGGCGAAGGCGAGGGCGCGCAGGGTGGGCTTGTGAACCCTTGAGACCAGCACAATGGAGTGCACCCGGGAGGGCCGGACGCTGTCCTCCGAGGGGCCCTCGGCGGCGGCGATCTCCTCGGCGACCCGGTCGTAGTGCCTACGGATGGCACTCATCACCCCGTAGAAGATCACCATGCCGAGCAGGGCGACCCAGGCACCGTGGGTGAACTTGGTGGCCAGGACCACGATGAGGACCAGACCGGTGAAGAAGGCGCCGAAGGTGTTGATCGCGCGGGAGCGCAGCATCCGCCGACGTGCGGCCTTGTTGCGTTCGGTGCGCAGGTGGCGGTTCCAGTGACGGACCATGCCGATCTGGCTCAGGGTGAAGGAGACGAACACGCCGACGATGTAGAGCTGGATCAGCTTCGTGGAGTCGGCACCGTACACCCAGACCAGAAGTATGGCGGCGCCGGCGAGGAGCACGATGCCGTTGGAGAAGGCGAGGCGGTCGCCGCGGGTGTGGAGTTGGCGGGGCAGGTAGCGGTCCTGGGCGAGGATCGAGCCGAGGAGGGGGAACCCGTTGTAGGCGGTGTTGGCGGCGAGGAAGAGCACCAGGGCGGTAGCGGCGGCCAGGACGAAGAAGAAGAACGTCCCGTCACCGAACACGGCTGCGCCGACCTGGGAGATCACGGGGTCCTGGACGTAGCCGGGACCGACCGGGCTGCCGTTGGAGAGCAGGTCCACGGCCGGGTTCTCGGCCATCTTGACGCCGGAGGCCATGGCCAGACCGATGATGCCGCAGAACATGGTGACGGCGAGCGCGCCCATCAGGAGCAGCGTGGTGGCGGCGTTGCGGCTCTTGGGCTTGCGGAAGGCCGGCACTCCGTTGCTGATCGCCTCGACGCCGGTGAGTGCGGCGCACCCGGAGGAGAAGGCGCGCAGGAGGAGGAAGACCAGCGCGAAGCCGGCGAGACCCTGCTGTTCGGGTTCGATCTCGAAGTCGGCGGTGGGGGCGTGCATGCTGTCGTCGAGGACCAGGCCCCGGTAGGCGCCCCAGGCGATCATGATGAAGACGGCGCCGACGAAGACGTACGTGGGGATGGCGAAGAGCTTCCCGGACTCCTTGACGCCCCGCAGGTTCATCAGGGTCAGCAGCAGGATCATGATGATCGCGCTGAGCACCTTGTGCTCGATGACGATGTGGACGGCGGAGCCCAGGTTCTCGACGCCGGAGGTGATCGACACGGCGACGGTGAGGACGTAGTCGACGAGGAGTGCGCTGGCGACGGTGAGTCCAGCGCGCGGGCCCAGGTTGGTGTTGGCCACCTCGTAGTCGCCACCGCCGCTGGGGTAGGCGTGGACGTTCTGACGGTAGGAGGCGACGACCGTGAACATCAGCACGACGACGGCGGCTGCGATCCAGGGACTGAACCGGTACGCGGAGGCCCCCGCGATGGAGAGCACCAGCAGGACCTCTCCGGGCGCGTAGGCCACGGAGGAGAGCGGGTCGGACGCGAAGACGGGAAGGGCGATCCGTTTGGGGAGGAGTGTTTCCCCCAGTCGGTCGCTGCGCAGCGCCCGGCCGATCAGGATCCGTTTGGGCACGTCGGTCAGTTTGGACACGGAGAGGATCGTAAGCGTTCGAAAACAGCCAAGACCACCGGCCACCCCCAGCTGCCCTCGATTCCCGTGTTTGAGGACGCCGACGGGGGCACACTGGTGACCGCGCGTGTGTAGCTTGGGCCACTGTCTGCGACCCTGTTACACCTGGGCTCTACTCGGGTCGGAACTACGGACAGCCGGAAGGACGGCCGTGCACATCGTCATTATGGGCTGCGGAAGAGTGGGTTCCGCTCTGGCGCAGACCCTGGAGCAGCAGGGGCATACCGTCGCGGTGATCGACCAGGACCCCACCGCCTTCCGGCGGCTGGGCTCGGGGTTCGGTGGTCGGCGGGTCACCGGGGTCGGATTCGACCAGGACACGCTGCGTGAGGCCGGCATCGAGGACGCGGGCGCCTTCGCCGCGGTCAGCAGCGGCGACAATTCCAACATCATCGCCGCCCGGGTGGCCCGCGAGATGTTCGGCGTGGAGAACGTCGCCGCCCGCATCTACGACCCCCGACGTGCGGAGGTCTACCAGAGGCTGGGCATCCCTACCGTCGCCACGGTCCGATGGACCGCCGACCAGATGCTGCGCAGGCTGCTGCCCTCGGGCGCCGAACCACTGTGGCGCGATCCGAGCGGCGGGGTGCAACTGGCCGAGGTGCACACCTCAGCCACTTGGATCGGGCACAAGATCAGCAAGCTTCAGGAGGAGACCGGCGTGCGGGTGGCCTTCCTCACCCGCCTGGGCGAGGCCATGCTCCCGACCTCGCAGACGGTGTTGCAGGAGGGTGACCTCGTGCACGTCATGATGCGCACCGACGAGATCGAGAAGGTCGAGGCGGCCTTCGCCGAAGGCCCCGAGGAGGCACAGGCATGAGGGTCGCTATCGCCGGGGCCGGTGCGGTGGGCCGCTCCATCGCGGGCGAGCTGTTGGAGAACGGGCACGAGGTGCTGCTCATCGACAAGGCTCCGACGGCCATTTCGGTGGAGCGGGTACCGCAGGCCGAGTGGCTGCTGGCGGATGCCTGTGAGATCACCTCACTGGACGAGGCGGCCCTGCAACGCTGCAACGTGGTGATCGCCGCAACGGGTGACGACAAGGTCAACCTGGTGGTCTCACTGTTGGCCAAGACGGAGTACGGGGTGCCGCGAGTGGTCGCGCGCGTCAACAACCCGAAGAACGAGTGGCTCTTCAACGAGTCCTGGGGAGTGGACGTCGCGGTCTCCACCCCGCGGCTGATGTCGGCCCTGGTCGAGGAGGCGGTGAGCGTCGGCGACCTGGTCCGGCTGCTGCGCTTCAGCCACGGCGACGCCAACCTGGTGGAGCTGACGCTGCCGCCGGAATCCCCCATGGCCGGAGTGCTGATCAGCTCCATCGACTGGCCGCAGGACACCTCGCTGGTCACGATCATCCGTGGCAACCGCGTCCTGACGCCGAACCCGGAGGAGTCCCTCGAAGCAGGCGACGAGTTGCTCTTCGTGGCCGCCCAGGCGCGCGAGGAACAGCTGGAGGAGTTGCTCTCCGCACGACCGGCGAAGACCGCCGGCTGAAGACCCGGCCCGGAGCGAGGGGCTCCTGGAACCGCATCGGTTCCAGGAGCCCCTCGTCCATGCTCGCGGTCTGCTCTCTCAGGCCTCGCTGCGCCGGGCAGCCGCGGCGGCTGCGGCAGCCGCCTTGCGCTCCTTCTCAGCCCTCTCCTCGGCCTCCATCTCGGCGAAGACGTCGATCGGCGGAGGCGCCTTGGCCAAGAAGACCCAGGTGAAGTACACCGCGATCACCATGGGGGGAAGCTTCAGGGCGATCAGCACCCACCCCAGTTGCTCGGTGTTCCCCCACCAGTACAGCGGGAAGAGGATGGCGTACTTGGCCAGGAAGACCAGGCCCCAGGCCCAGCTGGCCTTGGTGTAGGCGGCCTTGCGCCCGGGATTGCGGGTGCGCCAGGAGAGGTTCTCCCGGAAGATCGGGCCGAGGATCACGCCGAGCAGTGGGAATCCGAGCAACGCGGAGAGGGTGAACGCGGCGCCGAGCGAGGCGCCGTAGATCATGCCCGGAAGGTAGAAGTCCTTCGCGTTGCCCGTGAACATGGCGAAGGCGACGCCGAAGGCCACCCCGAAGACCCCGCTGAAGGCATGCTTGACGGTGTCCCGTCGGACCAGGCGCACCACCACGAGGACCACGGCGACCGCCAGGGCTGCGATGGCCGAGGCATGCAGGTCCTTGGTGGCCGTGTAGATCGCCACGAACAGCAGTCCGGGCAACATGGTTTCCAAGGTGCCCCGCACGCCGCCAAACGCGTCGAAGAGCGCGGCCTGGGTCACCGCCTTGGAGTCGACGGGCCCTGCGTCCTCGGGCCTTGCTGGCTCCTTGGTGCTGTGTTCTGCCTGCGGCTGCGGTTTGTCGAACGACGTCACCGGCTACTCCTGTCCCAGCGGTCGGAGTTCGTACTTGGGATTGAAGAGCACCCGACGACCGTGGCTCATCGAGATCCGGCCGGACGCGATGAGCTTGCGGCCCGGCTCGATGCCCACGATGGAGCGCCGGCCGAGCCAGACCACGTCCAGGGCGGCGGAGCCGTCGAAGAGCTCCGCCTCCAGGGCCGGTACTCCGGCCCGCGGTCGCAGGGTGACCGTCCGCAAGGTACCAGTCACCTTAACGATCTGGCGGTCGGTGCAGTCACAGATCCGGGTGCACCCCGTGGCCTCTGCGTCCTCCTGCAGCTCCGCGGAGTGCAGCTCCTCCTGCGACGTCGACAGCCGCTCGATCATCCGTCGGAACCGGCCGACCGGTCTCGCGGGCTTATCCGAACGAGGTACAGCACTCATACAGGAAGCCTACCGGCGTGTCGGGGTGCGCTCGAAGCGGTACCCCCTGCCGGGTTCGGTGATGAAGTGCCGTGGCTGCGCGGGGTCGGATTCCAGTTTCCGGCGCAGCTGGGCCATGTACACCCGCAGGTAGTTGGTCTCGGTGCCGTACGAGGGCCCCCAGACCTCCTGGAGCAACTGCTTCTGGCCGACCAGTCGGCCGTCATGGCGGACCAGGACTTCCAGGAGGTGCCATTCGGTGGGGGTCAGGCGCACGTCCGCGCCGTTGCGCCGCACCCTCTTGGCGCCTAGGTCCACGGTGAATCCGGGGGCCTCCACAATCGACTCCTCCCCCGTCCCGGCTACGGGTTCGGCCCGGCGGACGGCGGCCCGCAGCCGGGCCAGCAGCTCGTCCATGCCGAAGGGTTTGGTGACGTAGTCGTCCGCTCCCGCATCGAGGGCCTGGACCTTCTCGTCGGAGCTGTGGCGTGCGGAGAGGACCAGGACCGGCACCCGGGTCCAGCTGCGCAGCGCCCGGATCACCTCTACTCCGTCGCCGTCGGGGAGACCGAGATCGAGGATGACCACGTCCGGACGGTGCGCTCCGGCCAGCTCCAGGGCCGTGGCGCCGTCCTGCGCGGAGTCCACCTGGTAGCCGCGGGCCTTCAGGTTGATCACGAGGGCCCTCACGATCTGCGGCTCGTCGTCCACCACGAGGACCCTGGTCATCCGGTCCTGCCCTCTTCCGTATCCGATTGCCCCTGGGTGCCGGTACCGCCGTCGGCACGGGTGGGGCGTACGCTCCCGCCACCCGGCTGCTGCTCCACCCCGGGGTACACCTGTCGTATTAGTACACGGTCCTCCGCTGCGGCTGCACGCAGGGTCAACACCATGGTGAGGCCGCCGCCCGGGGTGTCCTCCGCGGTGAGGGTGCCGCCCATGGCCTCGGTGAATCCACGGGCGACGGCGAGGCCGAGCCCCACTCCCGTACCACGGGGGGCGTCCCCGTAGCGCTGGAAGGGCGCGAAGATCCGCTCCCGACCCTCCTCCGGAACTCCGGGCCCGCGATCGACGACGCGGACCTCCACCCGGTCCGCCAGGGCGCTGGCGGAGATCTGCACCCGGGCACCCGAGGGGCTGTACTTGACGGCGTTCTCCACCACATTGGCGACCGCGCGTTCCAGCAGACCCGGATCCACGGCCACCATCGGAAGGGATTCCGGCACGTCCAGTCCCACGCTGTCCTCCGGCACCCCGCTCAGCGCCATCGGGACCACCTCGTCCAGGTCGACCTCCCGGATCAGGGGGGTGACCGTGCCGGTCTGCAACCGGGACATGTCCAGAAGGTTCCCGATGAGCGCGGCCAGCCGGTCGGCACCGTCCTCGATGCCCTCCAGCAGGGCGGCCCGGTCCTGCTCGGACCACTCGATGTCAGTGGAGCGCAGGGAGCTGACCGCTGCCTTGATGGCAGCCAGCGGGGTGCGCAGGTCGTGACTGACGGCGGCGAGCAGCGCGGTCCGGATCCGATTGCCCTCCGCCAGCCGCCTGGCTTCCTCGGCCTGGCCCACCAGCCGCTGACGGTCGAGCACGACCACGGCCTGCGCGGCGAAGGCCCCGAGGACCCTGCGGTCCTCGGCCGGCAGCACACGACCGGTCAGGGCCAGCGCCATGTGATCGCCGACCGGCATGTCCACATCGGCGTCCTCCGGCCGCGCGGCGGGCCGTGGCCCCACACGTGCGGCCCGGGTCCAGGGCTCGGTGCCGCCGGCTCGCTCCAGGAGGGCGACCGAGTCCATCCCGAACGTCTCCCGCACCCGCTCCAGGAGGGCGTCCAGCGAGGTCTCACCGCGCAGCACGCTTCCGGCGAGGACCGAGAGGATCTCGGACTCGGCGCGCAGTCGGGCCGCCTGTTGGGTGCGCCGGGCGGCGAGGTCGACCACCGAGGCCACCGCCACCGCCACCGCGAAGAACACGGCGATGGCGACGATGTTCCTGGGGTCAGCGATGGTCAGCCGGTGCAGGGGCGAGGAGAAGTAGTAGTTCAGGAGCAGCGAACCGAAGGCGGCGGAGGCCAGCGCGGGCGCCAGGCCGCCGAGCAGGGCCGAGCCGACCGTGAGGGCGAGGAAGAGCAGCATGTGGTTGGCGAGCCCCAGGTCGCCGTCCACGTGCGTGAGGACCCAAGCAAGCAGTGCGGGCCCGGCCACACCGACCAGCCAGGCCCAGATGGTCCGGGATCGCCCCAGCCGGGCGCCGGCCCGGGCCACCGGCAGCCCGCGGCCCTTGGCGGCTTCCTCGTGGGTGACGATGTGGACGTCGAGGTCGGGCCCCGAGTCACGGGCGACCGTGGCGCCCACCCCGGGGCCGAAGACGTACTGCCAGCTCCGGCGGCGGCTGGAGCCCAGCACGATCTGGGTGGCGTTGACTCCGCGGGCGAACTCCAGCAGCGCAGCCGGTGCCGCGTCACCGATGACGTGGTGGAAGGTGCCGCCGAGGTCCTCCACCAGCCTGCGCTGGACGGCGAGCTCCCTCGGCGAAGCCGCATCCAGTACGTCGCTGCGCGCGATGTGGACGGCCAGCACCTCCCCGCCGGCGCCCTTCTCGGCGAGGCGGGCAGCTCGGCGGATCAAGGTGCGCCCCTCCGGCCCACCGGTCAGCCCGACCACGATCCGCTCCCGGGCCTGCCAGGTCGAGCGGATCCCGTGCTCGCCCCGGTACTCCCGTAGGTAGGCGTCCACCCGGTCGGCGGTCCAGAGCAACGCCAGCTCCCGCAGGGCCGTCAGATTGCCGGGACGGAAGTAGTTGGAGAGGGCCGCGTCGACATCCTCGGGCCGGTAGATGTTTCCGTGCGCCATCCTGCGCCGCAGGGCCTGCGGGGACATGTCCACCAGCTCGACCTGATCGGCCCTTCGCACGACCTCGTCGGGGACGGTGTCCTGCTGGCGAACCCCGGTGATCGACTCCACCACATCGCCGAGTGACTCCAGGTGCTGGATGTTGACGGTGGTGATCACTTCGATGCCGGCGTCGAGGAGCTCCTCGACGTCCTGCCACCGTTTGGCGTTACGCGAACCGGTGGCGTTGGTGTGGGCGAGCTCGTCCACCAGGGCCACCGCCGGGCGGCGCGCCAGGACGGCGTCCACGTCCATTTCGACCTGGACACCCCTCGGGCCCGGGTACCGTCGGCGCGGGACCTGTTCGAGGGCGCTCGACTGGGCCTGGGTCCTGGGACGGCCGTGGGCCTCGACGAAGCCGGCCACCACATCGGTGCCGCGCTCCATCCGACGCTGCGCCTCGGCAAGCATCGCGTAGGTCTTGCCCACGCCGGGTGCCGCGCCGAGATAGATCCGAAGCTTGCCGCGTCCCATGCAGACATTGTCGGTCACGGCTGCACGTGGAGGGGCTCCGTCAAGCACGGCAGAAAGCGCCGGTGGTCCGCACCCCCACGGGTGCGGACCACCGGTCGTCAGCCTCTACACGCTCCTAGGGCGCCGAAAGCCCGCCGTTCAGCGAACCTCGGTGATCTCGGGGCCGCGCTGGAGCTGCCCCATCCCGCCGGAGAAACGGGAACTCTCCTGGTCCTCGGTCTGCACGCCGTCCGGCACCATCTGCGCGTCGTTCGGCAGCTTGAGGACGATCGGGTCCCGCGGGGCCATCGGGCCGTCACCGCGCACCACCACGGTGTCACGGAAGATCTGCTCCAGCAGGCCGGCGGCCTCGGGCTGGACCGCGCCCTGCCCGGAGATCACCCCGCGCAGGAACCAGCGCGGACCGTCCACGCCTACGAATCGAACCAGCTGTACACCGCCGGTTCCGTCGGGCAGCTGCACGGGAACCTGGGCACGGAGCTCCCAGCCCAAGGGACCCTCGACCTCGTCGACGATGCCGCCCTGCTGGGTGATGCCCGAGGCGATCTCCTCACGGACCTCGCCCCAGATGCCTTCCTTCTTCGGCGCGGCGAATGCCTGGAGCTGGACCGCGCTGTCACGCAGCACCACCGTCGCGGCGACGATCGCGTCCCCGGCGACCTCGACCCGCAGCTCCATGCCCTCGACTCCGGGCACGAAGACGCCGCCCAGGTCGACCCGGCCCTCGGCCGGGGAGGTGACCTCTTCGAGGTCCCAGGGGCCGTCCGGTCGCGGGGCCGGCGGCAGGTTCATCCGGCGCGGCGCGCTCGTGTCGAAACCGGCGGCGTCCTCGTCAGCCTCGGCGCCGTCGACGACCTGCTCGGCCTCGCCTGCCGCGTCCACAGCGTTCTCGGCGGCACTGCTCTTCTTGCGACGTCCGAACACGTCACTGTCCTTCCCGGTCGGATACGACCGAAGCGTAGCCATTCCCACCCTGCTGCCCAGCGTCGGATCCGGCCACAGCGGCGTGCCCGCCGGTGGACCCGAAGCCCCCCTCAGCCCTTGCCGAGCCGGGAAGTTCCGCGACCTCGTGGAACCGCACCTTCTCGACACGCTGGACAACCAGCTGGGCAATGCGGTCGAACCTCTCGAACCGGACGGTCTCCCGCGGGTCGAGGTTGACCACGATCACCTTGATCTCCCCACGGTACCCGGCATCCACCGTCCCTGGGGCATTCACCAGGGCAAGCCCGCATCGGGCCGCGAGCCCGGAGCGGGGGTGCACGAAGGCGGCGTAGCCGTCGGGCAGGGCGATCGAGACACCGGTGGGCAACACCGTCCGCTCGCCGGGGGCGAGCTCGGCGGCCTCGGTGGTCACCAGATCGCAGCCGGCGTCACCGGGATGCCCGTACGCGGGAATCGGCACCCGCGGGTCCACGAGCTTGATGAGGACGTCGACTGGTTGGTGCGCTTCTCGCATCACGGGTTCACCTCGAAAGCGCGGGTACGCCTGACCTGGTCGGGGTCGGCCATGGCCGCCTGGATCTCCTCAGGCCGACCGTTGTCGATGAAGTGGTCGACCTTGACCTCGATGAACAGGGCGTCGGCACGCACGGCGACCGGGCCCTGCGGCCCGCCTATCCGGCCGACCGCCGAGGAGTAGATCTTCCGGCCGGCGACGGCGGTGACCTCGGCCTGGAGGTGGAGCACCGTGTCGACCGGGACGGGGCGTAGGAAGTCCGTCTCCAGCCTTCCAGTCACCGCGATGACCCGCAGCAGCCAGTTCAGCGAGCCCAGCGTCTCGTCCAGCGCGGTGGCCAACACCCCTCCGTGGGCGAGGCCGGGGGCGCCCTGGTGGACCGTCCGGACGGTGAACTCCGCGGTGACGCTCACGCCGTCCCCGGCACGGGCTTCGAGGTGCAGCCCGTGCGGCTGCCCCCCGCCGCAGCCGAAACAGTGCTCGTAGTGCGCGCCGAGGAGTTCGCCGGGCGCCGGGGCATCGGGATGCCGCACCGGCGCGGCGGCGTCGGCCGGGGGTGTCAACGCTGTGTTTCGTCCACTCACAGCCGCAGACCTTACCCGCGCAGCTACCCGCGAGTCGCGCCGTGCCAAGCTTGGGGGCATGCAGCTCTCCGCCACTCACTACGACGAACGCCTGACCGCCCCCCGCTCATGGTGGGCGATCGTCGTAC
Organism: Streptomyces sp. NPDC006879; assembly: GCF_042869595.1. Lineage (NCBI taxonomy): Bacteria > Bacillati > Actinomycetota > Actinomycetes > Kitasatosporales > Streptomycetaceae > Streptomyces > Streptomyces sp. NPDC006879. Next base: position 20,305 of record NZ_JBIAGC010000003.1, on the reverse strand, counting down.
TCGTCGGCGTCGCCGGCGCCCTGATCGCCCTTCCGCTCGGACTGCTGCCGACGCTGGTGGGCCTGGTCGGCGGATGCGCGTTCGCGGGGCTGCTGGTGAGCTCCTACGGTGCGGCGAGGGTGCGGGTGGTGGGTGGGGCGCTCGCCGCCGGGGACGCGCGGATCCCGTTGGCCGCGCTGGGAGAGCCGCATGTGCTGAACGCGGAAGAGGCCCGGGCCTGGCGCACCCACAAGGCGGACCCCCGCGCCTTCATGCTGATGCGTAGCTACGTGCCGACCGCGGTGCGGGTGGAGATCATCGACCCGGCGGATCCGACACCGTACGTCTATCTGTCCACGCGCAAGCCGCAGGAACTGTCCCAGGCGCTGCGGGCGGGCCGGCCCGACGCCTGAACCGGCGGCACGGAACGAACAACGCGGCCGAAGGAGCCTCAGCCGAGGTGCCAGGGGCCCTCTACGGCTCTGGGGTCCACGGTACGGGCGTCCAACGGCGCCCGTGGACGCTCCAGCGGGGGCAGCTGCGGCAGAGCGTGCCAGGGAACGGCGCCGCGGAGCAGGTCTGCGCGCACCTTCTCGGCGATCTTCTTGGTGTCGCGCCGGTTGAGTGCGGCGCCAACGGCCGCTCCGATCATGAAGGGCGTCAGGTTCGGCAGGTTGCGCACCATCCGCTTCATGATCTGCTGGCGCAGCTCCCGCTTGAACTGGCTGCCCAGCGCCGCGTTGACGGTGGCGGGTCTGGCCACGTCGATGCCGCGCTCCTCGGTCCATGCGGTGAGGTAGGCGTGGCTGCGCGCTATGAGCTTGCCCTGGGGGCGCTGACCATAGACCTCGTGGAGTTCGGCGATGAGCTTGAGCTCGATCGCAGCAACGGCGGTGATCTCGGCGGCCAGCTCCGCCGGCATCGCGGGCGGGACCGGCAGCATGGCAGCCGCGCCCACACCGGCCCCAACGGTGGACGTGGCCATGACCGCACCCGCGATCAGCTTGTCGGCTAGCTGATCGGGATCGAGGCCCGGGAACTGCCTGCGCAGTGTCCCCAGGTCACGCACGGGCACGCGTGGGGCGTTCTCGATGAGGCGGTCGGCCAGATAGGCGATGGCCACCCGAGCGCCTTCACCGCTCTTGCGGACGCCGTTCTTGACGGTGTGGGCCGCCTGTGCGGCCTGCTGCCGTCGAGCCCCGGGCGTCCGCCGGGGCTCCTGTTCGGTCCCCGTGACCTCCGGCAGCGACGAGAGCCCCGCAGTGCCCTCCAAGGGGGCTTCCAGGCCCTGTGGGGGGCCTGGGAAGCCCTCGTACGCCTCCGGTGAACCCTGCTTCCGGTAGCGGCGCTTGCGGAACGGCGACGAGCCTGCCACGGCCGGCCGGCCTCAGTCGCAGTCGCGACAGATCGGCTGGCCGTTCTTCTCGCGGGCCAGCTGACTCCGGTGGTGCACGAGGAAGCAGCTCATGCAGGTGAACTCATCGGCCTGCCGAGGCAGGACGCGTACGGACAGTTCCTCGTTGGAAAGGTCCGCGCCGGGAAGTTCCAGGCCCTCGGCGGCCTCGAAGTCGTCTACGTCGACGGTGGAAGCCGACTTGTCGTTGCGCCGGGCCTTCAGCTCCTCAAGGCTGTCCGAATCGACGTCATCGTCGGTCTTGCGTGGGGTGTCGTAGTCCGTTGCCATATTCGCTCTCCCCCTCTGGGTGTTAGCGGTGTCTCAGCGCACGTAACGCGCGAGAGGCCGGACTTGTGCCCGACCTGAGGCGGAGATTTTGCCTCACATCAAGGTCTGTTACTCAATCGACACCCAGCCGGACCCCCGAAGAGGCCTGCGGCTTGGATGGCGATCGGGACCGTACACGGTCCCGGGGGCACTCCGCTCAGGTGTCACCCCCTGTACTTCCCGCCCGAATAGGGGCCGGAAACCCGGACTTTTCCCGGTTTTCCTGCCCTTTCCGAGGTCACGGACCGTACATGATCCATAACACTTCACTGTGATCGATCACACAGAAATTCGGCCGAGGCGAACCAGTCACACGCGGCCGATTCCAGGCAGATTCCGCCCAAAGCGAACAACAGTCGGAAAGGTGGCTCAGAGCGGGAGCGTGACCCGCATCACCAGGCCACCGCCCTCCCTGGGCTCGGCGATGATACGGCCACCGTGGGCCCGCGCCACCGACCGTGCGATGGAGAGCCCGAGACCCACTCCCTTGTCGCTGCCCGTACGCTCGGTCCGTAGACGCCGGAAGGGCTCGAAGAGGTTGTCGATCTCGTAGGCGGGGACCACCGGCCCGGTGTTGGAGACCGTGAGCACGGCCTGACCGTGCTGCGTCTGCGTGGTGACCTCGACCCAGCCGCCTTCGGCGATGTTGTACCGAACGGCGTTCTGGACGAGGTTCAGGGCGATCCGCTCCAGCAGCACGCCGTTGCCCTGGATCACCACCGGTGCCCGCTCACCGCGGATCTCCACGCCCTTGGCGTCCGCCTCGCCGTGCGCCTGGTCGATGGCGCGCGCGGCCACCTCGGCAAGGTCCACGGGCTTGCGCTCGATGATCTGGTTGTCACTGCGGGCCAGCAGCAGCAGGCCCTCCACCAGCTGCTCGCTGCGCTCGTTGGTGGCCAACAGCGTCTTGCCGAGCTGCTGGAACTCCACGGGCGCGTTGGGGTCCGAGAAGTGCACCTCCAGCAGGGTGCGGTTGATCGCTAGCGGGGTCCGCAGTTCGTGTGAGGCGTTCCCCACGAAGCGTTGCTGCGCCGTGAAGGCCCGCTCCAGACGGTCCAGCATCTCGTCGAAGGTGTCGGCCAGCTCCTTGAGCTCGTCGTCCGGGCCGTCGAGCTGGATGCGGCGGCTCAGGTCAGACCCGGCCACCTGCCGCGCCGTCCTGGTGATCTCACCGAGCGGGGACAGCACCCGTCCCGCTATGGCGTACCCGAACGCGAAGGCGATCACGCTGAGCCCGAGCAGGGCCATCAGGGAACGGCTCAGGAGGTCGTCCAGGGCCTCCTTGCGCCGCTCGTTGATGCACTGCGCCACGGCCTGGTTGAACTCGTTGACGTCCAGGATGCCGGTCACTCCGGCACAGCTGCTGCTGGATACCCGGACGTTGTCCCCGCCGTCGATCTGGAACGGAGCCGCATTGCCCACGTGCAGGGCCTGGGCGGCCAGCAGGTAGATGATCGACAGCAACAGGATCCCGGCGATCAGGAACATGCCGCCGTAGAGCAGCGTGAGGCGTATCCGGATGGTGGGCCTGAGCCAGGGGAAGGGACCCTCGGCGGGCGCCGGGGGCCAGGTCGGTTTCGGAGGCGCCGCGGGGGGCGTGGGATTGGCTGCCATGCGGCGTCAGATCCGATAGCCGGAGCCGGGCACGGTGACGATGACCGGTGGCTCGCCGAGCTTGCGGCGCAGGGTCATCACGGTGACCCGGACCACGTTGGTGAAGGGGTCGGTGTTCTCGTCCCAGGCCTTCTCCAGCAGTTGCTCGGCCGACACCACGGTGCCCTCGCTGCGCATGAGGACCTCCAGAACGGCGAATTCCTTGGGTGCGAGCTGCACCTCCCGGCCGTCCCTGAACACCTCGCGGCGGTTGGGGTCCAGCTTGATGCCGGCTCGCTCCAGCACGGGGGGTAGCGCGACGGTGGTGCGTCGCCCCAGGGCGCGCACCCGGGCGGTCAGCTCGCTGAAGGCGAACGGCTTGGGAAGGTAGTCGTCCGCCCCGAGCTCCAGCCCCTCCACTCGATCGCTGACGTCCCCGGAGGCGGTCAGCATCAGCACCCGGGTGGGCATGCCCAGCTCGACGATCCTGCGACAGACGTCGTCCCCGTGGACCAGGGGCAGGTCCCGGTCGAGCACGACCACGTCGTAGTCGTTGACACCGACCCGTTCCAGAGCCGCGGCGCCGTCGTACACGACGTCGACGGCCATGGCCTCCCGGCGCAGTCCAGTGGCCACCGCATCGGCGAGCAGTTGCTCGTCCTCGACGACGAGTACGCGCACGGCGCATTCCCTCCTCTGACCCCGCCCGGGCGGGTGTTCTTCGTCACTCTACGAATGCGTCCGCATACGGACACGCAGCAGCGATCACGTGCATCTGCGCCTCCATCCTGCCCGGTTTCGCTGTAAACCGGCTGTAAGGCGGCCTCGGTCGAGGACAGCCGACGCCTCCGGTCCGATCCTCGGGCGAGGATTCCCGGCATCGACGAGGTTTCTGGCTCGCGGGTGCAGGGGAGGACGACTGCACATCTCGATCACCCCTCGTATGCGGCGCGCCACGCCCTCGCCAGGGTGATCACCACTCGGCACACCCGTGCCACGACCCACGACGAGGGGGCGCACCATGGACGCATTCACCGCAGGCCTTCTGCAGCGCATCACCACCACGGAGTCCGACCTCCGCAGGGCACGCGAGACGGGCGACGACTTCCTGGTCGAAGTCGAGCAGGCAGAGCTGGACGATCTGCACCGCCTCGCAGCCGAGCACGGCGTGGAGGTCAGCAGCGTCTAGGGATCCCCGTTCGGATCCGCCTGACACGATCCGGACCAAGGACCCCGGGCACTGACCGCCCCGGACGGCAGCCAGCTGTCCGGCCCGCCCACCGAACCCTTCCTCCCATCGACCCCCTTCCCCCGCACGCCGAATCGCGCGGCGCGGGGGGACTTGGGCCCCGCACCGGTCGGTGCGGGGCCCAAGTCCTGTGCCCACCCGGGTCGGCGCCGCGGACGTCAGTCGTGCCAGGCGCCGAGCGCCTCCAGGAGCTGCTGAAGCGGGTCGAAGACGGCTTCCGTGGCCGCCAGTACCAGTTCTCCCGAAGCGGGTTGGCCAGGGCGACCTCCGGTCAGCGCGCCGGCCTCACGGGCGATCAGGACGCCGGCGGTAAGGTCCCAGGGTGCGAGCCCGCGCTCGTAGTACCCGTCGAGCCGTCCCGCGGCGACATCACAGAGGTCGATGGCGGCGGAGCCACAACGCCGGATGTCGCGCACCCTCGGGATGATCTGCTGGACCACGTCGGCCTGATGGGCGCGGCGGCCTTGGAGATAGCCGAAGCCGGTGCCGATCAGCGCCTGGTCCATCGGCGCCGCGGGCCGGCAGCGCAGCGGCTTGCCGTTCGACTGCGCCCCACCCCCGAGGACGGCGCTGTAGGTCTCGGCGCGCATCGGCGCCTCCACCACACCGACCACCGTCCGCCCCTGGTACTCCACGCCGATGGATACCGCCCAGTCGGGCCGGCCGTAGAGGTAGTTCACCGTGCCGTCCAACGGGTCGACGATCCAGCGGACCCCACTGGCCCCCTCGCTGCTGGCACCCTCCTCGCCGAGCAGGGCGTCCTCGGGTCGGCGCTCGGACAGGAATCCGGCGATCAGCTTCTCGGCGGCCAGGTCCATCTCGGTGACGACGTCGACCGGGCTGGACTTGACCGCGGCGACGCCCAGATCCGCCGGCCGGCCGTCACGCAACAGTTCGCCCGCCCGACGGGCGGCCTCCAGGGCCAGCCGGAGCAGTTCCCCGGTCAGCTGCTCGTCCACGGGTCCTGCGGAACCTTCCTTGGCGTCCACGGCTCTCCTCACGCGTAAGGGCTGTCCGCCCCGGCGGCGGCCGGGCGGGGTGCACGAGCCGGGCAGCAGCCCACCGCGCACAGGTCGTGGCTTGGGCCGAGGGCGCCGAGGGCGCAGCGCTCGGGCCGCAGGCCGCGTTCAGCCGCGGCCCGCTCCAGCAGTAGCTCGCGCACCGCGGCGGCGAACCGGGGGTCCGCACCCACGGTGGCCGACCGGGCGAGCGGCAGCCCGAGCTCAGCGGCCTTGGCGGTGGCCTCGGTGTCGAGGTCGTACTTGACCTCCATGTGGTCCGAGACGAAACCGATCGGGACCATCACGACGGCGGGGGCGCCGGCTTCGTGTCGCTCCTCCAGGTGATCGCAGATGTCCGGCTCCAGCCACGGAACGTGCGGGGCGCCGCTGCGCGACTGGTAGACGAGCCGCCAGGGCCGCTCGGCCACCTGGGTGCGGACAGCCACGGCTTCTGCGATCACCCGGGCGACGTCCAGGTGCTGGCGGACGTAGGCGCCGCCCTCGCCGTCTCGGGTGTGCCCCTGCGGCGGGCCGGAGGCATCTGCGGCGGCCGTGGGGATGGAATGGGTGGTGAACGCCAGCTGGGCGCCGTCCCGCACCCCTCGGGGCAACGACTGAAGGGCCGCGAGCACCCCGTCGATCATGGGGTCGATGAATCCGGGATGGTTGAAGTACAGCCGGAGCTTGTCCACCCGGGGCAGCGCCAGGCCTTCGGCGGCGAGTGCGGCCAGGGAGTCGGCGAGGTTCTCGCGGTACTGCCGGCAGCCGGAGTACGAGGCGTAGGCGCTGGTGGTCAGGACGGCGATGCGGCGGTGGCCGTCGGTGACCATCTCGCGGAGCACGTCGGTCAGGTAGGGAGCCCAGTTCCGGTTGCCCCAGTACACGGGCAGGTCTAGCCCGTGCTCGGCGAAGTCCTTGCGCAGGGCGTCGAGGAGCATGCGGTTCTGGTCGTTGATGGGGCTGACCCCGTCGAACAGGAAGTAGTGCTGCCCGACCTCGCGGAGCCGCTCTCGGGGGATCCCCCGGCCGCGCGTCACGTTCTCCAAGAACGGAACAACGTCGTCCGGGCCCTCGGGGCCGCCGAAGGAGAGCAGCAACAGGGCGTCGTAGGGGCTTGCGGAGTCGGGGGTGTGGAGGTCTGACATGCCTGAAATCCTGCCACCCGTGCCGGACGGCCCGCGGGCGACCCGGCCACGAGCCAACAAGTAAGGTTTACCTAAGTTGCACATGGGAAACCCCGTGCAGATCGGCACCCGCCGCCCGTAATCTGTGTGGGCCTATTACATTCCTTACGGAGCCCCTCTTGGCCAGTCCCTACCGGGCGATCTTCGCCGCTCCCGGTTCCGCACGTTTCACCGCAGCCGGACTCCTGGGTCGCATGCCACTGTCCATGGTGGGCATCGGCATCGTCACGATGATCTCCGAACTCACCGGACGCTACGGGCTGGCCGGCGCCCTGACCGCCACCCTGGCCCTGTCCGCGGCGATCCTCGGCCCGCAGATCTCCCGCCTCGTCGACGAGCACGGACAGCGCCGGATACTTCGGCCGGCCACCCTCATCGCCGTGGCCGCCGTGGGCGGCTTGCTGATGTGCGCCCAACAAGGCGCCCCCGACTGGACGCTGTTCCTCTTCTCGGCCTGCGCGGGCTGCGTCCCGAGCGTGGGTTCGATGGTCCGCGCACGCTGGACGAACATCTACCGCGAGGCACCGAGGGAACTGCACACCGCCTACTCCTTCGAATCGGTCGTCGACGAGATCTGCTTCATCTTCGGGCCGATCGCGGCGATCGGACTGTCCACCATCTGGTTCCCGGAGGCCGGACCGCTGATCGCCGCGCTGTTCCTCCTGGTAGGCGTGTGGTGGCTGACCGCGCAACGCGCAACCGAACCCGCGCCGCACCCCCGCAGGGCGGGCGCTTCCAAACGCTCCGCCCTCCGCTCCCGGGGACTCCAGGTACTGGTGGGTACGTTCACCGCCGCCGGCGCCGTCTTCGGCTCGGTCGACGTGGTGACCGTGGCATTCGCGGAGGAGCAGGGCAACAAGACCGCGGCAAGCCTGGTGTTGGCCGTCTGGGCGCTCGGTTCCTGCCTCTCCGGCGTGGTCTTCGGCCTGCTGCACCTGAAGGGTGCACCGGAGCGCCGTTGGGTACTGGGCGTATGTGCGATGGCCATGAGTATGATCCCCCTCCTACTGGCCGGGAACCTTCCGTTTCTGGCCGTGGCGCTCTTCGCCGCGGGCCTCGCCGTCGCACCCACGATGATCACCACGATGGCCCTGATCGAAGCGCACGTACCGCGCGAGCAGCTGACCGAGGGCATGACCTGGACGAGCACCGGGCTCGCGGTCGGCGTCGCGCTCGGCTCCTCGGCCGCCGGCTGGGTCATCGACGCCGCCGGGGCGAAGAGCGGGTACGTCGTGTCGGTGGCGGCCGGGGCGACCGCGGCGGCGGTGGCGTTCGCGGGTTACCGCCGGCTGACCAGGCCGGCGCGACGGGAGGGGCCCGATGAGCACGACGACACTGAAGAAGCACAGCACGTGGCGTAACTGGGCGGGGAACGTCACCGCCCTACCCGCCCGCACCACTTCCCCGACAACGGTCGAGGAAGTACGCGAAGCAGTCCGCCGGGCTGCCGCCGAAGGGCTCAGGGTGAAGGCGGTGGGGACCGGCCACTCCTTCACCGCGGCAGCCGCCACCGACGGGGTGCTGCTGCGCCCCCAACGCCTTTGCGGCGTACTGGAGATCGACCGGCGGGCCGGCACGGTGACCGTGGGCGCGGGCACCACGTTGAAGGCGCTGAACGTGGCACTGGCGCAGGAAGGGCTGTCGCTCACCAATATGGGCGACATCATGGAGCAGACCGTCTCCGGCGCCATCAGCACCGGCACCCACGGCACGGGACGGGATTCGGCCTCCCTCGCGGCGCAGGTCCGTGCCTTCGACCTCGTCACTGCCGACGGCAGGGTGCTGCACTGCTCGGAACAAGGCACCGAGGAAGAACGCACCGCGTACGCGGCGGCCAGGGTGGGGCTGGGCGCACTGGGCGTCCTCACCACCCTCACACTGGCAGTGGAGCCGGTGTTCCTGTTGACAGCCCGCGAAGAGCCCATGCCCTTCGACCGTGTGCTCACTGAGTTCGACCGGTTCGTCGCCGAGAACGAGCACTTCGAGTTCTACTGGTTCCCGCACACCGGCAACTGCAACACCAAGCGCAACAACCGCAGCGCCGGCCCGGCGGCCCCGCCCGGCGCGGTCAGTGGCTGGATCGAGGACGAACTGCTTTCGAACGGCGTCTTCCAGGCCGCCTGCACCGTGGGCCAGTTCCTCCCGGCCACCATCCCGACCATCGCCCGGGTGGCGAGCAGAGCGCTGTCCGCGCGTACCTACACCGACATCCCCTACAAGGTGTTCACCTCACCCCGGCGGGTGCGCTTCGTGGAGATGGAGTACGCACTGCCCAGAACGGCGGCGGTCGAGGCCCTGCGGGAACTGAAGGCGATGATCGAGCGCACCGGGCTGCGGATCAGCTTCCCGGTGGAGGTGCGCACCGCCCCCGCCGACGACATCGCGCTGTCCACCGCCTCGGGACGTGACACCGCCTACATCGCCGTGCACCAGTACCGGGGTACGCCGTACCAGGCCTACTTCACCGCCGCCGAACGCATCTTCACCGCCCACGGCGGACGGCCGCACTGGGGCAAGGTGCACACCCGCGACGCCGAGTACCTCGCCGGTGTCTACCCGCGTTTCCAGGAGTTCACCGCGCTGCGTGACCGGCTCGACCCCGACCGGGTCTTCGGCAACGACTACCTGCGGCGCGTGCTGGGCGAATGATCGCTGCGACTCCGCGCCGGCCGGCTCATCCGGTCGGCGCGGAGTCGGGCTCGGTGGGCTGTTCCGCGCGAGGAACGGGGTCGCTCGGCGAGGACGAAGTGGACGTAGAGGGCGAAGAAGGCGTGGAGTCCGCGCCCGCGGACTCCGAAGAGGCCGAGGGCGCAGGAGTGGCGGACTGCCGGCCCCCGTCTTGACCACCGGTCCCCGTGGGTGTCGGTGCGGGCTCGACGGGGCTCTGGCTCCCGCCCGACCCGGACCCACCGGCACCCCGCGAACTGCTCGGGCCGGGTGGGTGGGTCGGCTCCTTCGAGGGAGACTCCTGCCTCCCCTCTCCCGATCCCTTCTTGGAGCCGACGAGCCCACCGACCGTGGTGCTGGCTCCGCTTGACCCCACGGCGCCGCCGGCCACCCATTCGTAGGCGGTCAACCCGCCCATGGCCACGCCGAACACCACAGTCGCCGCGAGCGCCGTGCGCTTCCAGCCGCGCATCCGGGTGCCATGCACCGAGGGCCGCCCGAACTCCGACGGACCGGGCCCCCTCAAGGCGGCCGTCACGGACGAACCGGCGGCGCCGCCGCCACCAGGTATCGGCGCTCCGGGGCTCTTCTCCTCACGTCCGGCCCCCGACCGGCCGGCGCGGCTGGCCGCGCCCTTCAACTGCTGCCCGGTACGGGTGAAGAAGTGTTGGAAGACGGAGCCACCGGCGGTGGCCACGACACTCACCACACCCGCCCCGATGATCGTCCCGTACACACCGAGTCTGGACGCGAGGACCGCAGCGGTGACCGCTGCCAGCGCGCTACCGGCCACCTGAGCAACGCTCAGGTCCAGCCTCCTGTCGGTTCCCTCAGCCATCCCTGCCCTACCGTCCAGCGGTACGCCTTCTTTTCGGACATCCGCCCCATTCACTCCTGAGTGACTATCGGGCGGCAGCTTTGGTTCCGGTTGGGTGGATTCTGTGAAGCACACCACCCACGCGCCCGCTCCCGTACGCACTTCCGCGTGTCAACTCGCCTACCGCGGGACAAGTTCGGCGGCGCGGCGGTCCACCCAGGTGGCCCGAATGGAGTACTGTGGCCAACCCTGAGGCCGGACTCCCTGCGGGATGCCCGGCTACGGGAGGGGGCCGAAAACGGCACTCGTACCGGCGGTGGCGCCGCAACCGCACGGAAGCCGCTGCGCAGAGTGACCGTTCGTCACTTTGCGTTGCAAAGAGCAACCGTGCCACAGCGGCGATCATGGGTGCATGCCCGACACGCCGGTTGAACTCGGCAAGGTTGTGGCAGGCTGCACCCGGGCAGGCCACACTCGACTAGCGGAAGCAGCGACGCAGGTGACGTCGGCAGGCACCACCCGGGAGGTCCCCATGCCCGAACTGCGTGTCGTGGCCGTCTCGAATGACGGCACACGACTGGTGCTCAAGGCTGCCGACAGCACGGAGTACACGCTTCCGATCGATGAGCGGCTCCGGGCCGCCGTGCGCAACGACCGCGCCCGGCTGGGTCAGATCGAGATCGAGGTGGAGAGCCACCTCCGCCCCCGCGACATCCAAGCCCGGATACGAGCCGGCGCCTCCGCCGAGGAGGTCGCACAACTCGCCGGCATCCCGGTGGACAGGGTCCGTCGATTCGAGGGCCCGGTACTCGCGGAGCGCGCGTTCATGGCCGAGCGTGCCCGTAAGACCCCCGTGCGCCGCCCCGGTGAGAACACCGGACCGCAGCTCGGCGAAGCCGTGCAGGAGCGCCTCCTCATGCGCGGGGCCGACAAGGACTCGGTGCAGTGGGACTCCTGGCGCAGGGACGACGGCACCTGGGAAGTACTGCTGGTCTACCGGGTTGCCGCTGAACCACACGCGGCCAGCTGGACGTACGACCCGCCCCGGCGACTCGTGCAGGCAGTCGACGACGAAGCCCGGAGCCTCATCGGCGAGACCGACGATCTGAGCGCCCCGGAACCGAGCTTCCCGTTCGTGCCCAGGATCGCGCGGCTACCCCGCGACCGACCTCTGGACCGATCCCTCGACCGCCAGTTGGAGCGCGCGCCCTCCGCCGCCCCGGAAGCCGAGGAGGAACGCGACTCCCTCACCAGCCTCCTGGAGGCGGTACCCAGCTTCCGCGGCGACCTCGTGGTGCCGGAGCGTCCGGCGGCCCTACCCGACCCGGAGGAGTCCGAAGCCGAGGCCGAGGAGCCGCCCGCTCCAGCCGCCTCGGCGGGCGCCGGCGCGGCCTACGCCGACGTCCTGATGCCCCGCGCCGTAGCAGGACACCGGGACAGGCTGACCGGCACCACCGACCGGCAGGCGGAAGCCGACGGGGTGCGCCCCGGCAGGCGCGCCGCGGTGCCCAGCTGGGACGAGATCGTCTTCGGCACCCGCCGCAAGAAGCAGGAGTAGTGGTCCACTGGTGGTGCCGGGAACGGCACCACCAGCACCCACGCCCCGCGACACGGCCGGCACCGGCGCTGTCAGGAGGCGTCGGCCCCGGTGGCCACGGGACGCGTGCCGTCGGCGCACCAGTCAGACCAACTACCCGCGTAAAGCGCCGCCCGGACCCCGGCCAGCTCCAGGGCGATCACCTGCTGGGCAGCGGACACCCCCGAGCCGCAGTAGACACCCACCTGAAGGTCCTCGGTCACCCCGAGCCCGGCGAAGCGTGCCTTGAGGACCTCCGCCGGCAGGAAACGTCCCTCCGCGTCCAGGTTCTCGGTGGTGGGGGCGCTCACCGCGCCGGGGATGTGGCCGGCTACCGGATCGATCGGCTCGGTCTCCCCGCGGTACCGCTCCCCCGCCCTGGCATCCATCAACAGCCCCGATCGGGCCATCGATGCGGCGCCGTCCGCATCCAGCAACCGGGCTCCACCCGGTACCGGTTTGAAGTCCCCGGGCGCCGGCCTGGGTTCCTCCGCGGACAGCGGGTGGCCGGCAGCCTTCCAGGCGCCAAGCCCACCGTCCAGCACCCGCACGTCCGGGTGTCCCGCCCAACGCAGCAGCCACCAGGCCCGAGCCGCACCCCACCCCACCCAGCCGTCGTAGACGACGACCGGCGCTTGGGCCGTGACGCCTGCCCGGCGCATCGCGGCACCGAAGGCTTCGACCTCGGGCAGCGGATGGCGTCCACCGACGCCCGGCGGGCCGGCGAGCTCCCGGTCCAGGTCTACGAACACGGCTCCGGGGACGTGGCCGGCCTCGTACTCGGCGTGCAGGCCCTTCACGCCCAGCTGGTATCGGATGTCCAGGAGCACCGGCGGCCTGGGACTGGCCACGGCAGCGGCCAGCTCGGATACGGAGATGATCGGGTTCATGGCCCCATCCTCGCGCAACCCCGTACCGGTGACTAACCGTCCAGGACGAGAACGACCAGGTGGAATCAGCCAACCTCACCCGCCGGTGTCCAGAAAACGGCCCGGTCAGGGCGCGCAGACGGCCAGGTGGTGGAAGCATCTGCGACGGATGCCCCGCGCACCGAACGGACCGCGGGGCGTCCCTTCCCTGCACGGCCGCCCGACGGTCCGAGGAGACTATGACAATGACCGAGCCTTTGACTCGGCGTACGCCCGGCACTCCCTGCTGGGTGAGCCTGATGGTGCACGGCCTCGCCGCCACCGAACAGTTCTACGCGGCGCTGTTCGGCTGGGAGTACGTACCCGGCCCGCAGCAACTCGGGCCCTACGTCCGGGCCGTCCTCGACGGCAAGGAGGTGGCCGGCATCGGTGAGCTCCCGCGCGACCGGTACCTGCCGACCGCCTGGACCACGTACTTGGCCACCGACGACGCCGGACGGACGGCCGAGGCGATCCGTAGTTGCGGCGGGACCGTGGCCGTCGGCCCCCTGGAGGCCGGGGACGCCGCACGGGTGGCGATCTGCTCCGATCCCGGGGGCGCGATCTTCGGAATCTGGCAGGCCGCCGGCCACACCGGGACCCAGCTGTCCGGCGCCGCCGGCACGCCGGTCTGGAACGAGCTGCTCACGCAGGAGACTTCGACGGTCGGAAAGTTCTACGCATCCGTCTTCGGCCATGAGGTGGAGCAGGAGGTCTCAGCGGACCTCGACTACCTGACGCTACGTCTGGCCGGTCGGCCGGTCGCCTCCGCCCACGGGGTCGGCAGGGCCCTGCCGCGGGACCGGGGGGCTCACTGGATGACGTACTTCGAGGTGGCGGACCCCGACGCGGCAGCCCAGCAGATCACCACCCTGGGCGGCCGGGTGCTCCAGGCCCCCCAGGAGGGGCCGGCCGGCCGGATGGCCGTCGTCGCGGACCCGGAAGGCGCGGTGTTCACGATCCTGCGTTCGGCACGCTGAACCTCGACTGGGCTCTTCCCCGCAGGGCCCAGGGCGGCCCGATGGGTGCCCGATCAGGCGTGGTTGACAGGCAGGACGTCCGGGGAAAGGGCCCCGGCGTGGGCCGCGGCGCTCGTCACGCGGCGGCGGTGATGGCGTCGGCACAGCACCTCGTATCCGACCTCGCCCGCCGCGCGGTTCACATCACCGACCACCACCTGAGCGCCCTCGACCACCATCTCCCCACCCACCGTCCGGGCGTTGTGCGTGGCACGGGCACCACACCAGCACAGGGCCTCGACCTGAAGTTGCTCGATCCGATCGGCCAACTCGATCAACCGCTGTGAACCGGGGAAGAGCTTGGTACGGAAGTCCGTGGTGATACCGAAGGCGAAAACGTCCAAACCCAACTCGTCCACGACCCGGGCCAATTGGTCGATCTGCTCCGGCGCGAGAAACTGGGCCTCGTCCACGATCACGTAGTCGACCTTGCCGCCCTGTGAGAGCTGCCGCACGAGGTACCCGTACAGGTCCATGCCCTCCGCAGCCTCCACCGCCTCCGTGACCAGGCCGAGACGCGAGGACAGCTTCCCCTCACCAGCCCGGTCATCCCGCGTGAAGATCACACCCTGAAGCCCCCGGGCCGAACGGTTGTGCCCGATCTGGAGAGCCAAAGTACTCTTCCCGCAATCCATGGTGCCGGAGAAAAATACCAATTCGGACATCAGTGGAAGGAGACCTTTCGGGTCGGGTGGAACGGGCCCCGCCGGCGCCAGGCGCCTTGGGATGGGCCCGCGCCCCGGCGGGCACACATCCGCACACTGTCCTTCTCCGCGCAGAAGAACACCAGCTCGGGCATGGGGAGTCGAGAAGCTTTCGGGCCAGGGGAAAGGGGCGGGTGAAGGAGGAGGGTCAGGAGCGTACCTGGAGCAGCGGCACGAGCTGCTCGGCGGGAACCATCGAACCGTGCATGCCGGTCATGGCCGATTCGTTGGGCTCCCGGATCGACGCCGTGATCGCCACGTCCGCGTGCGCGGCGGCGAGCACGTCCCCGATCCGCCCGGTCACCCGCTCATCACACTCGCCCGGCGCCCCGAACCAGCCCGCCGCGAGAGCTTCCTCACGGCTGGCGACCCAGAAGCGGTCCCCGAGCACCTCGCGCCAGCAGGCGAGCACGTCGGCCTCGGCGCCGGGAACCGCGTACACGTGGCGGGCCCGTCCCTCCCCGCCCAGAAGGGCGACTCCGGCGCGCAGCTCCCAGTCCTCGTCGAAGTCGATCCGAGACTCCTCGTCGAAGGCGATGTCCACCATGCCGTGGTCAGCGGTGATGTACAGGGCGGTGCGGGCGGGGAGCTGTTCGGCCAGCCGCTGTGCGAGCCGGTCCACCCTCATCAGCTGTCCGCGCCAGTCGTCGGAACGGACCCCGAAACGGTGACCGGCGCCGTCCAGCTCGCTGTAGTAGGTGTACACCAAGGCCCGGTCAGCGCAGGCCAGTTGCGCCGCGGCGAGGTCCATCCGGTCCTCTCCGGTCAACCGTCCGTGGAAGGTCCCGCCGCTCAGGGCGATCTTGGTGAGCGGCGTGTGCTGGAAGTCCGGGGAGGACACCTGGGAGGTGGCGATGCCTGCCGCGTCAGCCAGCTGGAAGACGGTCGGATACGGCTGCCAGGCGTGCGGGTCGGTCCACGGCCGCCACCGGAGCTGGTTCATCAACGCCCCGGTTTCCGGGTCCCGCACGGTGTAGCCGGGCAGACCGTGGCGGGCCGGCGCCAGACCGGTTCCCACCGAGGCCAGGGATGTGGCGGTGGTGGCCGGAAAGCCCGCGGTGAGTGGACGGCCGGTGTCGCCGCGGGAGCTGGCCAGCAGCGAGGTGAGGAAGGGGGCTTCCGCGGGGTGGTCCTTGAGCTGCTCCCAACCGAGCCCGTCCACCAAGAACACGCAGTTGCGGTCGGCCGGAGTGAGTTCGGGCAGGGAGGCCGTGAGGTCAGGAACGCCCTGCCCGGCCGCGAGGGTGGGCAGCAGGTCGGCGAGCGAGCCGGTGCCATAGGCAGGCACGGGTGCGGTCCCGAGATCGAGGAGGGCCGGTTCGGGCTCGGGCCAGGCGGAGTGCGTCATCGGGTCGGCCTCAGCGGCCGGGCACTGCGGACGCGGCGGTGGCCTCGGACAGCGCCTGGGCGAAGACCAGGGTCTGCCGGACGGTGTCGGGACCGTCGCCGGCCTCGCTGACCCTGAGGCTCAGGTCGTCGGCCGTGGAGTTGCCGGTGTAGCCGTGATCGGCGTCGCAATTGGGGTCGCCGCAGGCGGCGGGCTCCAGGTCCAGACGGGACACGGCGCCCCAGCCGATGGTGAGGACGACTTCTCGGGGCAGGGTGCCGGGGGTGTACGACTCGGGATTGGAGACCACCCGACTGACCACCACGGAGGAGATCGCACCGATCTTCACGGATTCCGTGGAGGTGGTGGCGTAAGGGGTGGTGGAGCCTGCGTCCGGGGCCTGCTCGTCGGTGTGGCTGACGATGAACCGGTTGCCGGTCAGGACGAGCACGGTGACATGGCGGCGCACCTCGTTGGAGTCGAAGGTGGTCTCCTGGTGCACGAGGTACGACGAGACCGGCTCGCCGCCCACAGCGGCCTCCACCGCGTCGGCCACGAGGGCCGGGTAGTAGCCGCTGCGCTCGATCGCCGCGCGCAGCCCCTGGGTCGTCGTACCGGATTTCGCCATGAGGTCCATCCTAAGGCCCGGACGGGGGCGGTAGCCCCGCCTGGGAGCTGGCGTCAGTAGCTCGGCAGGGTTCTCGGCCCAAGGTCGGTGCGGGCCGGCGGACGGGCGACCCTGACGGTGGCGCTCAACACGGACAGGCCCCCGGCTGCGACCACCACCGGTTCCAGGGACACCCCGGTGATCTCGGCATGCTCGTCCACCATCCGCGAGACCCGGAGCAGCAGGTCCTCCAAGGCGGCGGTGTCCACGGGGTCGCTGCCGCGCCAGCCGAAGAGGAGCGGTGCCGCCCTGATCGAGCGGACCAGCTCGGCGGCATCCCGGTCGGTGACCGGGACGAGACGGTGTCCGGTGTCGCCGAGGAGCTCCGAGGCGACCCCGGCCAGGCCAAAGGAGAGCACAGCGCCGACGGCGGGGTCGACGGTGGCGCGCACCACGGTGTCCACACCCCGGCGGGCCATCGCCTGAACCACGGGAAGCAGTTCGCCGGGCGCGCCCAGAGTCTCGGTGAGCTCCTCGTAGGAGCGGAGCAGTTCGGCCTCGGTCGTGAGGTCGAGGCGGACGCCGCCGAGGTCGGCGCGGTGGCGCAGGTGGGGGGCGGTGGTTTTCAGCGCCACGGGATATCCGAGCCGGCGGGCGGCTTCGGCCGCTGCGGCGGGGGTGGAGGCGGGCAAGGTGGGGTAGACCGAGATCCCGTAGCGGGCGAGCAGTTCCCGCGCGTCGTCATCGGTGAGAGCCGCACTCTGCGTCCCGGTGAGCGTTTTGGTCAGCCGCTCCAGTTGAGCGGCGGCCCCGGCCTCGTCCAGGTCCTGGTACTGGGGCACCCGCCCCGGCTCGGCGGCCGAGCGGCGCCATGCGCCGTAGCGCACGGCTTCGGCGAGGGCCCGTGCCGCGCGTTCCGCGGCGGGGTAGGCGGGGATCCGGCGGTTTGCGGGCGCTGGCGGTAGCGGCTCGGTGGCGGGTGCGGCGCCGAAGAGGGCCGCCGCGAGCCCGTCCATCTCCACGTGGACCACGGCGACCGGTTTGACGGGGCCGGCCGCGGTTGCCTCGCGCAGTGCGGCGGCCAGGACGTCCGTCCCCTCGCTCCCCTCGATGCCGCTCTCCCCGACCCAGGGGATGGCGGTGACCACCACGGCGTCGCTGCGCTCGTCGGCCAGGGCTCGGGTGAGCGCGCTACGGAAGTCCGCAGGGGTGGCCGCGGTGGTCAGGTCCAGCGGGGGCAGCGGGCGCAGTCCTTCGGTCAGGCAAGCGTCGTAGGTGAGCAGCCCCAGGGATTCGGAGTTGCCCAGGATCGCGATGCGGGGGCCTTCGGGCAGCGGCTGTCCGGCCAGCAGCAGGCCGGCATCGACGAGTTCGGTGACCGTGTCGACCCTGATCACGCCGGCCTCGCGCAGCAGCGCCGAAACGGTGGCGTCGGGGATGCGGGTGGCGGGCACGGTGTGCCCGGCCGGGGTGGCACCGCTGTGCCGGCCTCCTTTGACGACCACGACCGGCTTGACCGCGGCCGTGCGACGGGCGAGGCGGGTGAACTTCCTCGGGTTGCCGAGGGTTTCGAGGTAGAGGAGGGCGACGTCGGTTGCCGGGTCCTCGTACCAGTACTGGAGGAAGTCATTGCCCGAGACGTCCGCCCGGTTGCCGGAGGAGATGAACGAGGAGAGTCCCGCCCCGCGGTGCAGCAGTCCGGACAGCAGGGCGATGCCGATCGCCCCGGACTGGGTGAACAGCCCGATCCGGCCGGGGGTGGGGGGCGCGGGCGCCAAGGAGGCGTTGAGCCGGACGTCGGCGGCGGTGTTGATGACCCCGAAGGCGTTGGGTCCGATGATCCGCATGCCGTAGCTGCGGGCTTGGCGTACGAGTTCACGCTGGCGCTCGGCGCCGGCAGGGCCGCTTTCGGCGTAGCCGGCGGACAGGACCACCAGTCCCTGCGCTCCGTGCTCGCCGCAGTCGGCGACCGCTTCGGGTACCCGGTCGGCCGGCACGGCCAGTACGGCGAGGTCGACGGTTTCTCCGGTGGCCTCGCCGAGGTCGGACAGCGAGCGATGGGCGGGGACGCCCTCCAGTCGGATCTGGTCGGGTCCTGGGGGCAGCTTGTGGTTGATCGCGTAGGTGTGGCCGGTGAAGCCGGAGCCAGCGAGGTTGCGCAGCACGGCGGCGCCCACCCCGCCACCGGAGCGGCTGACCCCGATGACGGCGACCGAGCGGGGAGAGAGCAGCCGTTGGACGGAACGGGCTTCGGCACGTTGTTCGCGGGCCCGCTGGACGGCCAGGGACCTGGCCGTGGGTTCGAGGTCGAGGGTGAGGTGGACCGACCCGTCCTCGAAGGAGCGCTCCTGGGTGTAGCCCGCATCCGTGAACACCTTGATCATCTTGGTGTTGGCCGGGAGCACTTCCGCGGTGAACCGGCGGATGCCGCGCTCGCGGGCGACAGCCCCGATGTGTTCGAGAAGTGCGGAGGCCACACCCCTCCCCTGGTGAGAGTCCTGCACGAGGAAGGCGACCTCGGCGACATCGGCCGGCAGGGAAGCAGGGCGACCATCGGGTCCGGTGCGGTCGAAGCGGACGGTGGCGATGAAGTCCCCTGCGATGGTCGCGGCCAACCCCACTCGGTCCACGTAGTCGTGGTGGGTGAAGCGTCGGACGTCACGGTCGGAGAGTCGGGGATAGGGGGCGAAGAAGCGGTAGTACTTCGATTCGTCCGAGACCTGTTCGTAGAAGCTGACCAACCGGCCGGCGTCTTCGGTGGTGATCGGCCTGATCCGGGCAGTGCCGCCGTCACGCAGCACGATGTCCGCTTCCCAGTGGGCCGGGTACGAGATGTCCGACGCGCTCCGCATGGGCCAAGAGTACGGGGCACGCCCGCGAGGCGGGATAGGCAACGAGCCATATACCGGTGCAAGCTGGACACGGTCGAGCGGCGGGTGGACGGCAACCGGAGGCCGGTCCGAGCATTCCGCAGCATATGGGAGACTGGTCTAGACAACCGGTAAGAACCTGAAGGGCATCACCATGGCAGAGCGCCGCGTCAACGTAGGCTGGGCCGAGGGCCTGCACGCTCGTCCCGCCTCGATCTTTGTCCGTGCCGCCACGGCTTCCGGAATCCCGGTGACCATCGCCAAGGCCGCCGGCACCCCGGTCAACGCCGGGTCCATGCTGGCCGTGCTCGGCCTCGGGGCACAGGGCGGCGAGGAGATCGTGCTCGCCTCCGACGCCGAAGGCGCCGAGGTCGCGCTCGACCGCCTCGCGAAGCTGGTGGCCGAGGGACTGGAAGAGCTTCCCGAGACCGTGTAGTCACCCCACACCTCCACGATTGAGCCGCGCCCCTCCCGGAGGGCCGCGGCTCAATCGTTTGCCGACTGCACCGGGAAACGCAGCCAATGAGCCTTTTCCAACCTGGTTCTGAAGTGCGGCTGTTGGGCTGACAACATGGTGAAGCCCCTGGTAGATGGGTTTTCGACCAAGAAAACCAGCTCCACCAGAGGCTTCACGTGCTTGTCTACCCGTCGGGCGTCGACGTGTCCAGCTCCGCCCTCCGCTTCCTCGCACAGCAACTGCGACGCCACCGCCGCACGATCGGCTCCCGGTGGCGGCGCCTCAGCGCCGGCCGCCAGGCCCTGCTCACCCTCGCCCACCTGCGGATGGGCCACACCTACGCCCAGCTCGCCGCCGGATTCGACATCGGCACCACGACGGCCTACCGCTACGTCACCGAGGCGGTCGAGCTCCTGGCCGCTCTCGCCCCGGTCCTGACCGACGTGGTGCGGACCGCTTCGGCCAAGGCGTACCTGATCCTGGACGGCACCCTGCTACCCATCGACCGCATCGCCGCGGACCGGCCGTTCTACTCCGGCTGTGATGATGGTCGTGTCGCTCCGGCCGCGCCTGACTCGTACTCTGGCTGGCTGCTTGTGCCTTGTGTTTGATCTGTCGGCCCGG